>CALKKU010000050.1 GCA_937995285.1 uncultured Bacteroidales bacterium
TGGCTGAAGTGGTCTGCTTGGGCTGCGGTTCGGCCGGTGCAGGCGCTTCGATGAGACCTTCGCGGATGAATACGAGCGAATCGGCGGCCGAGATGGTGTCGGATGCGGCATCGGCGTCTGACATCGCCGGCGCGGTGGCCACGTGCAGGCGTCCGAAGCGCGAGTAGGCGGCGCCTCGGCGGAAGACATTCTCGATCTGGCGCAGCAGGTTGACGCGCGTGGTGTCGACTACGGCCACGTCGGTGGCCATCTTCTCGTTGAGGCGGGCGCGACCGAGGCGTATCTTGTACTTGTCGGGGTTGCCCTTGATGTTGATGCCGAAGCGGAAGGGCAGCGGCGACTTGAGCACGGCTACATGGTAGTTGAAGTTGAGGTCGCCGTCGTTGTAGCCCTGCACGCCGAGTTTGTAGCGGTCGATGTTGAAGATGACCGGGAACAGCCGCAGGATGCCGTCGCTCATGGTGAACTGCATGTCGAGGTGGTCGATGATATTGCGCTGCTTGTCCTTGAAGAGCAGCCACTTGCCGATGCTGCGGTAGGTCTCGCGGTCGATGAGCTCGAGCGAATCGCCTTCGAGGTGAATGGCGGCGGTGAGCGAGGGCATGACGAAGTTCATCGACGAATCGATGTCGCAGGTGGCGGCGATGTTGGCGTCGACGATGCCGCTGACGTCGCGCATCATGGGCATTATGGAATCGACGGCCGGAACGAGGCTGATGAATTTCTTGAGGTTGAAGCGGCTAACGTCGAGCCCGAAGCCGAATTTCATATCCTCGGCGGTCGGGGCGGAGTAGAGTGCCGAGAGATTGACGGCGCCCATGTCGGACGCGGCTTTCAGTTGGCGCAGGTTGATGGCGCCGCCGAAAGCGAGCAGTTCGCCGGTGAAGTCGCGGAACATAAGTTCTTCGTAGCGGACGTTGCGTGCGGCCATGTTGAGGCGCAGGTCGATGTTGGTGGGGATGAGCAGCGGTCCGGCAGTGTCGGTCGCGGCCTCGACGCTTGCGATTTCATGCTCGAAGAGCGAATCGGTGGCCGTGACGGGCTGCGGTGCGGCGGCAGCGACGTTGGCGGCGCCTCGGAAGAAGCCGCCGGCGAGTTCGTTGACGTCGATGGTGTCGGAGGCGATGTCGAAGTTGATGCGTATCGGCACTTCAAAGCCGCGCGAGGTAAGGCCGTGCTTTATGTTGGTGATGCGGCCGTTGATGAGGAAGTCGCTCGTGCCGGCTTTATATGCCACGTCGTTGAGAACGATTGAATCGTTGTTGAACGTCATGTTGAAGTTGTCGACGCGGTTGCGCAGCGGGAAGGCATGGGTGTACATGCCGGCGCGGCGAGCGGTGACGCTGCCTTCAATCGACCAGCGCAGCAGCAGGCGACGCATCGATGCCGAGGTCTCGGCGTCGAGAATGTCGTTGACGGCTACGGAATCGTTCCATTCCGGATGCTGATGTGCGATCTGCGACGGGGCGTTGACGTGCAGCGAATCGGTGGGATGCCTTTCGCCGCGATGTTTCCCATGCGGACGCGGAATTTTATGGGCGGTGAGGTTGATGTTGGCGTCGGCGAGCATGATGCGTGCTGTCGGTGCACCGGCGGCGATGAAGTCGACGCCGAGGTTGAAGTCGAATTGCGGCACGCGGGCGTGATCCTTGAAGCGCCGCATTGCCACGTGGCCCTTGACGTTGCGGGCCCGCATGGTGGTGGAGTCGGCAAGCGTGGTGAGCGACAGCGATTTCATCGACAGTCCGCCGCCCATCGGGGTGACCTGTGTGGTGTCGGACGATGCTTGGCGGTTGGATGCGCCCATGCCCAGATGCAGGTCGGCGATATGGATGTCGGTGCCGGCGGCCGATATGCTCATCGTGTCGGCGATGAGTGTGGCCGTGAGCAGTGAATCGGCGCCGTTGAATGTGCGGTCGGTGCCGAACTTGAAGCATGCTTCGCGTACCCACAGACGGGTCGAATCGTCGTAGGAGCGGTAGTTGAAGTCGTCGGCGTCGATGTCGCCGGTGACTTTGATGCGATGGAAGTTCTCGCGGTTGAGCATCGACGGGCGTGCGGTGAAGTCGATGTCTGCCGTGAGGCGGCCGGTGGCGTCGCCGCCGAGGAGCGCCTTGAGTTTATGCGGCATGCGGCCGAAGTCGGTGTTGCCTTTGATGCAGCCGCTGACGACGGGGTCGGTAGCCACGTTGGTGGCTTCGATGTTGAATGTGAGGTCGGTGGCAGGGCCTACGGCGATGAAGTCGACGAGGTTGAACACGGCGGCATCGAGGTCGTTGCCTCGGAGCGATGCGGTGATGCGGCCGCCGATGCGGCGGAAGTCGGCTTCGCCGTAGCGGAGTGTGCCGGGCGACAGGTCGACGGTGAGGTCGGCATGCGGCAGCGAATCGGTGGTGAGGTTGAACGGTGCGGTGGACTGTGCCGTGAAGTTGAGTTCGATGTCGGTGTCGAATGTGCGGTCGGTGAGGCCGTAGGCGGTGCGCAGCGAGTCGGGCACGAACGCCAGCAAGCGCTTGACGGCGATGCGGCCGAGGTTCATCGAATAGTCTTTGACGATAATGTCGTCGCCGAGGTCGACGGTGGCATTGACCACGGCTTTGAGACAGTCGGCCGAGATGTCGAAGTCGGCGATCGAAATTTCCGACGGACGGGCCGGATCCCATGTGATGCGACCGTCGAGGCCGAACGAAAGTGTGGACAGATTGCACACACCGAGCATCGGGGTGGCTACGTCTCCGCCTGTGCCGAGAGTGTAGCGCGGCGAATCTTCGGCGGCGTTGTCGAGGGCCACGCGGCGCAGTGCGAGGTCGAAGTCCTGCCCGGTGAGCAGGTTGGCGAAGCGTATCGGTCGGGGATTGTCGATGCGGAAGCGGTTGACGGTGATTGCCGGCATCGGGCCGCTCTCCGATGGTGCGGTTTCTTCGGAGCGATAGATGGTGTAGTTGTTGAGCGTGCTGTCGACGATGCAGATGTTGATTTCGGGTGCATCGAAGGTGACGTTGTGCAACGCGATGCGACCGGAGAGTAGTGCCAGCGGATTGATGCCGCCCTCGAAGTGCTTCACGGCCACGAGGGTGTCGGCCCATGCGGGCAACTGGGCGCGGCGGTCGGCCGGTAGCGATGTGATGTCGTCGGGGCGGATGCACAGGCCGTCGACGCGGACGCTGAGCAATGTCAGTCCGCCGAGGTCGAGTTCCACGCGGTCGATGCTCACGTCGGCATCGAGGAGGTCGTTGGCTATGTTTTCGACTATCGGGGTCAGCTTCTCGGGCGGAAGCAGTTTGACGACGCATATCAGCGAGGCGAGCACCGTAAGAACAATGCCCATCACCGTCCAAAGGACGATCTTCGCCGTGCGCAGTGCTATATGTGAGGCTCTATTGCTCATTGTCAGTCGGATAGAGGAGTATTGGCCGTCGAGGGGCGGGTGGTGATGTGAAAGCAGCTTTGATGCACTTCATATTTGACGAAGCAGCGGCCTTGCTCGCGCATATCGTAGAGCACTACGGCGAGGATGTTCTTCAGGTCCTCGAACGTGCGCGACTTGGCGCCGATGCTGTCGCAGATGAATTTGGAGTAACTGATGTCGAAGGTGGTGCCGTAGGAGTGGGTCGACTCTTCGGTGGCGTTGCGGTTGACGCGGCGCAGACGCGACACGGTGGCCGGCGTGCGCAACACGCTCGTCACCTTGATGCGATAGTTGCCGCCACCTTGTGTGTCGAGCGAGTCCTTGAATGCGCTGCCGATGTCGCGGAGCAATTTGGCAGCTTCGGGCACGAGGTAGGGGTAGGAGTGTGTGAGTTCGTCGAGGAAATACTCACGGCACGACGCCACGCGTACCACCGGTCGCCGCAGGCTCATGATGTCGGCATCGCCGGTGATGGGCGAAATGCCTATGACACGTGCGGCTTCAAGATGTGTATAGTTGGAGTCGTTGAACACTTTGCGCAACTGCCCGATAGGCTTGATGCGCAGGCGCTCGCATCCGCCGTCGGGGGCGGTGTCGAGATGTATGTCGTATGGATTGCTCTCGGCGCGGTCGTCGAGAATAGCAAGCAGTTCGCGGGTGTCGGGCGCGGCGACGGCTTCGGCCTTAGAGCAGCCCGAGAGGCTGCCAAGGCACGCTCCGAGGCTTAAAATCGTTGCAAAAAGTGTGATATATCGGTGGCGGAACATGAATACGCAATTTTCGTCAAAGTTACATATTTTTACCGAAACTATGGCGCGATAATTGCGATTATATGTTAACTTTGCGCCGTCTTTAACGGCTGTTGATTTATGAGAGAAACTATATTGTCGATAGTAGCCGCGGCGGCTCTGATGATACCGTCGGTGCTCCGCGCAGAGGTGTCGGATACGGTGCAGTCGGCGTTGACCGAGCCGGCGCACTATGTCGGTGCTGATGTGCGGGCGGCGTGGCTCGTGCCCAACAGCGAATTTTTCAAGGGCGAGAATGAACTCGGAAAGCGGCTGGACAAGACCGTGTCGGCCTATCTGAAGTATGCGTTCTCCTACGCGCCCGACTCTCGTCAGGGACGTATGTATCCGCACACCTATCAGGGCATCGGTGTGGGCTATCACAATTTCTTTGATACGAAAGAAGTGGGCAATCCGCTGTCGCTCTATGTGTTGCAAGGCTCGCGCATAGCGCGGCTGTCGCCGCGATTGACGCTTGATTATGAATGGAACTTCGGCGCATCATTCGGTTGGAAGAAGTACGACGAGATTGAGAATTGGTACAACACTGTCGTGGGCTCGCGGATGAACGCATACATCAATGCCGGCTTTATGCTTAACTATCGTCTGTCGCACGACTTGAATATGACTTTCGGTATCGACATATCGCACTTTTCCAACGGCAATACGAGTTATCCCAACGAGGGTGTGAACACTATCGGGGCGCGAATAGGCATCGTCAAGTCGTTCGGGAGCTCGGCTGCGGCAGAGCCGTCGTTGCCACACATATTCGTGGAGCCGCATATCAGCTACGACCTTGTGATTTACGGTGCCACGCGCAAGCGTGCTATTATCGGAGAGAATGACAAGTTTATGGTGCCGGGGACGTTTGCCATAGTCGGACTTAACTTCAACCCGCTCTACAATTTCAACAATTACTTCGCGGCGGGTGCATCGCTCGACGTGCAGTACGACGAGAGTGCTAACATTAAGGACCATGTGGCGTCGGACGACGGCTCCACTTCGGGTGAAGCCACTCAGTTCTATCGTCCGCCGTTCAGCGAGAGCCTGGCGGCCGGTCTGTCGCTGCGAGCCGAACTTATAATGCCGATATTTTCGATCAACGTCGGCATCGGCCACAACGTGATTTACAAGGGTAGCGACAACGGCGGCTTTTATCAGCTGGTGGTGCTGAAAGCGCACGTGATGAAGAATCTGTTTCTGCACGTGGGCTACCGCCTCATCAACTTCAAAGATCCGAGCAATCTGATGCTCGGCATCGGCTATCGCTTCGGCAATCGTCGCTGAAAAGGTTGTCTTTTCGGATTAAAAGGCCTATCTTTGCAGATGTTATGAAAAAGATACTGTTTACCATACTGTTTGCCGCTCTGTCGCTCACATCGTGGGGATGGAGTCAGAAAGGCCATGATGTAACCGCTTACATCGCCGAACAACACATCACACCCACAACGAAGGCTGCCGTAGAGGCCATCTTTGAGGGTAAGTCGCTTGTCTACTGGGCCAATTGGCTCGACAACGCGTCGCACACTATGGACTATGCCTACACCAAGACATGGCACTACAAGAACATCGACGAAGGCGACACCTACGAATCGGCTCCGGCCAATCCTGCCGGCGATGCCGTCACTGCCATCAAGCAGCAAATCGAAGTGCTGAGTAATGCTGCAAGCACTGCCGATGAAAAAGTCCTTGCACTGCGCATCCTTGTGCATGTCACCGGCGACCTTCACCAGCCTATGCACATGGGGCACGCTACCGATCTCGGCGGCAATCGACTGAAATTGAAATATTTCGGTCGCGATACCAATCTGCATTCGATTTGGGATTCGTCGCTCGTGGAGAGTGCCCACAAGTGGGGCTATACCGAGTGGCAGCAGCAAATCGACCGTGCATCGGCCGAGGCGCAGCAGGCTATCATCGCCGGCACTGTCGATGACTGGGCTCGCGAAACGGTTGCCATTGCCACGCAGTGCTATGTATATTTCCGTCCCGGTGCAAATGTGTCGTACGACGACGTTGCACGCTGGACGCCCGTGATCGAACAGCAATTGCTTCGTGGCGGCCTGCGCCTGGCGCATCTGCTCAATTCGATTTTCGATCCGGAATACAATAAATAGTACGATTTCGTCAAAGAGGGTGTTGCAAAATGTCAATGTCCTTGAATGTTGACATAATATGACGGGTATAGGCGGCATGCGTTTCGCATGCCATCAATGAACAATGCGCTGTGATATAATTAATTGTATGAGAGCGCAGGCGGGCGGGCCGAAGGCTCGCCCCTACACTTGCCGGCTTTCGCCTGCATTACGTTAATTTTGCAAACCCTCGCTACACCTATGCGATGAATAATTGTGATTCAATTTCGGTAAAACCTTGCACGGCGGCGGATTATGATGCGCTCGTGGAGGTATGGCGACGGTCGGTACTCGCGAGCCATCACTTCCTCGCCAAGGCCGACTTCGACGAGATTGAGGCGAATTTGGCCACGGCGTATTTCCCTGCCGTAGAATTGTTCGGTGCCGTGTGTGACGGTCGTATTGTCGGCTTCACCGGTCTGTCAGGCGATTCAATCGAAATGCTGTTTGTGCGGCCCGAATATCAAGGTCGCAGTGTAGGCTCGGCGCTGATCGACTTCGCTATCGGACGCGGCTGTCGCCGCGTGGATGTGAATGAGCAGAACGATGCAGCTTTGCAATTCTATCGTCGCCGAGGTTTTGCGGCTGTGTCGCGCGACGACACAGACGACGCCGGTCGCTCGTATCCGATAATCCACTGCCGGTTGACCGACAGCACGCTTTGAACGCCTTTATTTCTTCCTCGGAGCGAAGAGTAATTCCACGCCGACGGCACGCTTGCCGGCGGCGTTTATTATTTCGGTGGTGACGGCTTCGGGATTACGGGCAGATGTGCCGTGTTGCAGGCTGACGGTCTCGCCGAACAGGCATTCTTGGTCGAACGACACTTCGAGACGCTTGATTTCATTGTTGTCGTAGAAGGAGAGCGGCCATTGGTTGAGCACGGCCATGATGTAGCGCACGGTGTTGACGTGGCGGTTGAAGTCGATGTCGCAGTAGGTGAAGGTGTAGTCCGTCGCCGTACGCTCTGCTCCGCGTGCTATCATCGGTTGGCGGCATTTGGCCAGCGGGCAGCGGTCGGGCAGGGTGGGGAAGCCGTCGCGTTCGAGATACGATATGTCGGCCATGGCGCGCTTGGTGATGTCAATGGCCACCCACACGGTGCGGATGCGTGCTATGATGTTGCCGTCGCTGTCGTTCATCTCGAAGCAGCGGTCGGAGAAGTAGCGGTTGAAGCCTTCGATCCATGTGGTCATGGAGTAGGTTTCGTTGATAGCGGGGTAGCGCACCACTTCCACGGCAAGGCGTGCGAGCACCCAGCCGAGATGATGCACGTTGAGGTTGGAGTAGCCGATGCCGAGTGCATTGGCATGGAGCGTGGCCGACTCGATGGTGCGGGCCACAATCTGTGTGACGGACATCAGGCCCTGTGCATCGGTGTCGCCGGCAGGTAGAAACCACCGCGTGGTGTAGGTGGTGAGGTCGGCTCCGGCGGTCGAGATCTGTTGTGAATCAATGATGGAAGTAGACATAATGTTGGTTTTTAGAGTGAACATGTGATATTCACCGGCAAAGATACTGTGCCGATGCGGCTCGTGCAACTTTCTGCACATAAAAATCGCTTTTGAGCCGAAATGAAATATATGCAAAAAAAAAGCCTGCATCGCGACCGCGATGCAGGCTTTTATTATGGCTTGTTCTCGGGAAATTACTTGCCTTCGAGTTTTTCCTTGAGAGCTGCGAGAGCTTCGAGGTCGCCGAGGGTTGTCTTTTCGATAGCGGGAGCTGCTACGGGCGCGTCTTCGCGTTCCTTGCGGGGCTGACGCTTTGTAGCCTTGCGTTCTGCGCGAGCTTCTGCACGTGCTTCATCTTCGAAGATGCGGCTGTGCGAGAGGATGATGCGCTTGGCGTCCTTGTTGAATTCGATAACCTTGAAGTTGAGCTTTTCGTCAACCTTGGCTGTTGTGCCGTCTTCCTTAACGAGGTGCTTGGGAGTAGCGAAGCCTTCAACACCGTAGGGGAGGGCTACAACGGCGCCCTTGTCGAGCATTTCGATGATGGTGCCTTCGTGAACCGAACCAACTGTGAATACAGTTTCGAATACATCCCAGGGGTTCTCTTCGAGCTGCTTGTGGCCGAGGCTGAGGCGACGGTTGTCCTTGTCGATAGCGAGAACTTCAACTTCGATATCGTTGCCAACCTGAGTGAATTCGCTGGGGTGCTTGATCTTCTTGGTCCAGCTGAGGTCGCTGATGTGGATCAGGCCGTCAACGCCTTCTTCGATTTCAACGAATACGCCGAAGTTTGTGAAGTTGCGCACGCGGGCTGTGTGGCGG
>CALKKU010000051.1 GCA_937995285.1 uncultured Bacteroidales bacterium
TTCTTATAGAGACTGATCAATTCTGCAGAAAAATCATTAATGTAGGATTTTGAGGCATTAATTCCCATAAACACAGATCCACCACCAACAAAAGGCTCAAAAAACTTTTCAAAGTCCGGGAGGTTGGGAATAATATATTTTAACTCTTTTTCTTTCCCTCCTGGCCATTTAATTATGGGAGACAATCCGGAAGACATAGTCCGATTAATAGGCTTTTTGATGTTTGTATAATTTTCTTTATCGAGATTGAAGAAAGATACTAATGAATTAGAGATGACTTTGTTTGAGCAGTATGTGCCCTCGGGTTCTTTAGCCAAACGCTGCTCGGATTGTTTAGAGTTTGCCACATCGTCCACATATTTCTCAGTTTTAATCAATTCTCCGTCAATTCGTTTTTTCGCTGCTTCAAAATATCTTTGATTAATCTCTACTCCAATAAATCGTCTATCTAAATTTAGAGCGGCAACACCGGTAGAACCGACGCCCATAAATGGATCAAATATTATATCGTTCTGATTTGAAGCTATTTCTATAATCTTTTTTAGTATTGATATTGGTTTTTGGGCAGGGTGTTTAGGATCACTTAGTCTTTCAGGTTTCATACAGACAGGACTCTCCAAGAAATTATGCATTTCTTTTTGTGATATAAAATTCCACGAATGTTTTTTATTCCAACATGTGAAAATCATCTCGCAACTATTCAAAAAACCTGCTCTATATATTTTGGGCGCAGGGTTAGTTTTATGCCATATCATAAAATTTGAAGTGTCGAATCGATGATCAAGGCAGTTATACCATCGTCCAAGTTGGTTGTAAGATGTGAAAATGAACAAATTTCCGGTCGGCTTCAGAATTCTGATAAAGTCCTCTGCCCATTCTTCTGGATTGAAGTCTATCATATCCCATTCTGCTACATCGTTGTTCATTGGTGCGCGTCCTGGAAGCGGAATATTACCGGTCGAGTGTTGACCTAAATTGTATGGTGGATCTGTTAGGATGAAGTCTATGGAATTATCCGGAATACGTTTTATAATATCCCTGCTATCTCCAAGTATAACACATTTACGCCAATTAGGATTCTTCATGACAAGTATGCCTTCTTAATGCGTGATAGCGCATCAACTATCATATATGCATTCATTTTGTATTCATCAATTACGATCTCGTAACCATAGGCTGATTTACAAATCAGGTTCCAGAAGTTACTGCTTATGAGCAACTCGTCATCTGCGAAGAATTGGCGCACACGTCCTTGTTTCCATGGCATACCTTCGCCGTAGCGATTATACGCAGTTGCGAAGCATATTCTTAGGTTGTCTTCAGAACCAAGATTGTTTGCCAAGATACAGTATTGTTCAAGTAGCGCTTCCTTCTCTGACCTGGCTTTTTTGTTGTCCAGGTCACCACCAATTTTCAACTCAATTAGGTAATGCATACCTGTTTGAACGTCCTTGAGGTAATAATCACTTTCGTGACGTTTGCTGTGTAAGTCTCTATGTTTCTTAGTACTTATGCCAATGTAATCACTGATTTTTGGAGTCTTGTGGTTTGCACCTTTTGTATTTTTGTAGGATTCAAGTAATTCTGCAATAAAGTCAGTTTGCTCTTGATATATAGGACCTTCCACGTGTTGCGTTACTTCAAAATTTAGTGTTGCAATGTTAATCGCCATTTTTTCGAGCATATTACCTAAACTACTATCAAGGGAACGTGATAAGGCTGAGTAATATTGGATATCTGAACCTAATGCAGCGATGAAAACATTATGAATTTTCATATTAATGACACCTTCAGGATCGTCAAGTTCACTCAAATGACGGTCTGAAAAGCCGGACGCATATGCTTCAACGGCTTGCCTAACAATGGCTCTAATCGCTCTTTCTTTGTCGACGATTTCGTTTTTTAACTCTATCATATCAAATCATAATGTTTTTATAAATGTAAAAAGAAAGGACTCAACTATCCGTTACAAAGATAGTCAAAAATTTGTATCGGAACGAACAATGTTACAAGTATAAATTCAAAAGTGTTGATAACTTTTGTGAATGTTTAGTTGTTAGACGATTTTATAACGATGGGTATCGTGTGTCATCGGACGGTTACTTTGACTGCGGTGCAGCCGGCGATGCGGACGATGTAGAGACCTCGCGCTGCGGGTACTACGGTGGTGCCGGCGTTGGCTGTAAACGCGTCGGCACGGCCTGCGATGTCGGCGATTGTGACTTCGGCTGCGCGGTCGGCGGTGATGACGATGCATCCGTCGGCGCCTGTCGCTTGAACCGATGCTGTCGATACGTCGCCGATGCCGAGTATACCGTCGGCGGTGTATGTGGCGCCCGACACATAGTCGAGGTCACCGGTCTGGGCTATCTTGTCGCGATTGTTCTCGGCGTCGTCGCGGCTGTTCCAACCGCTGAACACCACGCGGAGCGTACGTCCCGTGAGGTCTTTGTCGGTGGCGATGGTGTGGCTCCACTGTGCGTCGACTGCCGCGTCGGTGCATTCGGTCATCTGCTGACCCGGCCAGCGGCCGCCTGTGAAGTTGTCATTGGCATTGTTGCGATCCCATATCCAGGCGTAGACTACAGGCCAGCGGCCTTCGGGGTCGTGAAAGTAGACGGTGTAGTTGTCGGCCGGAGTGGGCGGAGTGGGGGGCGCGGCCACCCAGCCTTGCTTCACTGCCCAGTCGGCGGCCGATGCGAGATAGCCGCAGATGGTGTTGGCGCGGTCGACGGTGTTGTCCTGACCGTAGTCGGGCCAACGGCGTTTGTCGGTCTTGGCCGCTTCGGCTATCGACTGCGAGAAGTTGCGTACATAGTCGGGCAGGGTGCCGAGCGATTCGAGTGCGGCGGCATAGAGTTCGTGTACGCGGTTCATAAACTTGGGATGCTTCACCAGTTCGGCAATCCACACCTGATGCCAGTAGGCGTGTGTGATTGTTCCTTCCTTCT
Organism: uncultured Bacteroidales bacterium; assembly: GCA_937995285.1. GTDB lineage: Bacteria > Bacteroidota > Bacteroidia > Bacteroidales > Muribaculaceae > CAG-873. The sequence goes on from CALKKU010000051.1 coordinate 2,952, forward strand.
TGTCGCCGAGCGATGAGCCGAAGTCCCATACGGGTCCGAAGTGCCACTTGTTGCCGCTCAGGCCGCGGTTGCGCCACAGATAGCATGAGCCGTGGTACGATTCGGTATTGGACGTGATTTCCTGCACGATGTAGAAGCGGGCTGCATCGTCGAGATCGAGAAGTTCCCACAGAGCGTCGTCATTGTCCTTGTCGCCGTAGATGAGTTCGTTGATGCGTTCGAACTGTTCGGTGATGAAATTTTTCTGAGCTTCGGTGGCGTCGTCGACCATCTTGTCGTAGGTGAGCCATATGTCGTAGTCGGTATTTTTTTCGACAATGGTGACGTGGGGTGATGTCTCGTAGTTGTCGATTTCGATAATCCAACCGCCGGTGTAGTAGTCCTCGGGAATTGGATTGCCGTCGCTGTCGACGCCGGCTTCGACGTCGGAACGTTCGTAGTTGCCTTCGATATTCACACGTTTCTTGCCGTCCTTAATTAGCTCGGTAAGCATATACAAGCCGAGGTATTCGCCGTTGATGACCACTTCGCACGGGCGCTGTTCGGGCGTCCAGGCGAGACCCATCAGCTCCGACATGCGGAAGCCTACGGTGTTGCGCAGGAAGCCTGTCCAGTCGTCGGCATGGGCGAGCAGGCCGAAGTGCTTGTTGCTGTTCATGCCCAGGGGCGATTGTTTTGAGTCGAACTTCAGGCGGTAAGGCTTCTTGTCGAAGCCGCTCCAGGTGTAGTTGCCGCGGCCTTTCATGGTCAGCGTCACCGGCTCGGCTTCCGAGCCGAGGTTATATTCGCCCGAAGGGTCGGCAATCCATGCCGAGGCCTTGACGTAGGTCTCTTTGTTGGAGTGTACGTAGTTGAGGTCGTGGTCGGTGATGTTGATGTACATCACGGGTTGAGTTCCCGACGGCTGCACGGCAAGAGCGATGAATGCAATCACTGCCGCCACGGCAGATGTTAAGGTTCGTTTCATTGAATCGATTCGTTTTATGATTTTATGATAAGTAAGTATCGGGTTATTTTTGAGAGTCGCTTGTGTTTTCAACTTGAATATTTTCCAATTTGAAAATTTTTCAATCGTGATTGGAAAATTCTTGTTGCTTGAAGACATAATATTATGTTATCGTCGGCAAAGGTACTGAAAATTTTTGAAAATGAATTTTGAAAAAATAAAAGTAGTCGATGAGCGTGTTCGGGCGGTTATTTTTTTGTAAATTTGCAAGCCAATAGGACTGCCCTCGGGGCAACGCTCAATCAAACCACTACACAATTTATTCAAATGTCTCAACTAAAGGCTATTAAAACTGCTTTGATTTCAGTCTTTCACAAGGATGGACTGAGCGAAATTTTGGCTCTGTTGGCCAAGGATGGTGTTAAATTCTTATCGACCGGCGGTACACGGGCCTTTATTGAGGAACAAGGCTATGCGTGCGATGCGGTGGAAGACCTCACCGGCTATCCATCGATTCTGGGCGGCCGTGTGAAGACTCTGCATCCCAAGGTATTCGGCGGCATTCTCGGTCGTCGCTCGCTCGACGAAGACGTCAAGACAATGGGCGAACTCGGTATTCCCGAAATCGACCTCGTAATCGTCGACCTTTATCCGTTCGAGCAGACAGTTGCTTCGGGCGCATCCCATCAGGATATAATCGAAAAAATCGATATAGGCGGCATCTCGCTTATTCGTGCCGCCGCCAAGAACTATGCCGATGTGGCCATCGTGGCCTCGAAGGCTCAGTACGGATTGCTCTATTCGATGCTGCGCGAACACGGCGCTGCGACCACCGAGGAAGAACGCCTCGTATTGGCTCCCC
>CALKKU010000052.1 GCA_937995285.1 uncultured Bacteroidales bacterium
CGGCAGCGTCAGATGTGTATAAGAGACAGGGATTCATAATAAGTGAAATTAATAGTGATCTCAAATAATACTACAAAGGTAGTAAAAAGTATGATAAAATAACGCGGGCGGTGCCGATTGGCATCGCCCGCGTGTGACTTTACTATTTCTATGAGAGGAGAGGGAGATGAGAATTATTGATCGAGTGCCACGGCGTAGTGGGCGCGGCGGCCGGTGGGATATACGCCGGAGATGAACATGACTTTGTCCTCGCCCGGACCGAGGTCGTTGATGGCGTTGTAGAGCGTCTCAATGTCCTTTTCGGATGTGATGCGGTTGCCGTTGACGGCGGTGATGATGAAGTCGTTGTTGATGCCGGCCTGCGAGAATGCTCCGTCGGTGGATGTTATGGTGACTTTGACGCCGTGTGAGATTTCGAGGCGTGTGAGTTGGTCTTCATCGACTTCGGCGAATGTGGCGCCGAGCACGCCTGTCATAGTGGTGGGGGTGACGGTGGCTGTGTCGCCCTTGGCATTGCGCAGTGTGGCTGTAAGTTGCTTTTCTTTGCCGTCGCGGACGATGGTGATGGTGATGGTGTCGCCGGGGCTGCAGCGTGCCATGATTTCCTGGAGGCGTGCGGTGCCTGTGACGGCGATGCCGTTGATGGCGGTGATGATGTCGCCTTCGCTGACGCCGGCTTCGCGTGCTGCGCTATGGTCTTCGACCGAACCTACGTAGATGCCTTGTGTGGCGCCTTTGATTTTCTTTTCGGCAACAAATTCGGGTGTGAGTTCGCGGAATGCTATGCCGAGGTAGGCGCGCTGTACGGTGCCGTATTCGCTGAGGTCGTCGACGACTTTGCGGACGATGGATGTAGGAATGGCGAATGAGCAGCCGGCATAGGTGCCGGTGCGCGAGTAGATGGCGGCATTGATGCCGACGAGTTCGCCGCGTAGGTTGACGAGTGCGCCGCCCGAGTTGCCTTGGTTGACGGCTGCGTCGGTCTGAATGTATGCTTCGATGCCGCCGGCGCTGCG
>CALKKU010000053.1 GCA_937995285.1 uncultured Bacteroidales bacterium
CGTCGGCCAGGTAGCGCTGCCAGCGAACGATTGCCGCCTGCTCCTCGTCGGGAGTGAGGGCACTGATGCCGCGGCCTACAGTGGCCGATCCGGCAAGATGAAGATATGGAAACCCGGTGGCGAAGCGCTTCATCTGCGCTTCGGCCTGTTCGGGTGTGATTCCGTGGGATTTAAGTTGGTTTAGGTCTTTTTCGGTAAACATATTCAGGTATTCGGTTTATTCAGGATTGATATATTGAATATTGCTAAATTGCTAACGTGTAATGCGTTTTATAAGGTTGTAGGCCGGGACTATGCCGAGTTGACCGGCACGCGAGAGGTCGGAGATGCCCATCCGCTCGTTGCCGAGTTTCAGGTAGATGTATCCGCGATTGTACCACGCCTCGCCCATTTCGGGCTTTATCTCGATGACGCGGTTGAGGGCAGCGAGGGCCGACGTGTAGTCGCCGGCTGCAATGTGTGCCACGGCTTTGTTGTACCAACCCTCGGCCATACGCGGCGACAATTGGAGCATACGGTCGATGTCGGCAAGGACATCGTCGAGCTGCTTGCGCGAAATCATGGCACGCGACGCGGCATCATTGCGGGCATCGTCGTCGGCAACCGCCGTACCCGATTGCCACTGATGATACACGGCCTGGGCACGCAGATAGTAGCCAATGGCTATGTCGGGCGTGAGTTCGAGGGCGCGGTTGATGTCGCGCAGAGCCGAGGCATAGTCGCGCAGGGTCATGAAGTCGAGGGCGCGACCTATGTAGTCGATCGAGCGCGGTGTATGGGTCGAGAGATAGGAGTTGTAGTATTCTATGGAGCGGAAATGCGCTGCCGACTCATCGTCGTCGAGGCGCGGCACGCCGGGCGACACGCGCAGCGTATAGCGCAGCATACGGGTGGCATTGATGTCGTCAACCTCCTTTATGTAATATGTGGAGTTGCGCAGTTCGTTGGGGGTATTATAGCTGTCTCTTATACACATCTGACGCTGCCGACGAATAGAGAGG
>CALKKU010000054.1 GCA_937995285.1 uncultured Bacteroidales bacterium
GACAAATCCCATGTCAATCACACGTTTACGAAAAGCTCCGTGGCCCAAGATCTTGACCACAATGGCTTCTTCTCCTGTTTTCAGTTCTGATAATAGCATATTCGATGCAAAGATGAAAAAAAACGTTCAAACAAGCAAGCGGATGCCATACTCACTTTTAGGGTAATTTCAGGCGACTGCGTCCAATCGGCGACGCTGTTGACAATCATTGACACTTGTATTTTGGCCGATAATTATTAAATGTATATCTTTGCACTGAGATGAAACTTGACTTTTGGATTTCAAGGAAACTGAACGTACGACGCGGTGCTCAGGCGAGCACCGCAACCGGTGTTGTCATTGCCGTGGCCGGTGTGGCCTTGGCTTTGATGGTTATGGAAATAGCGTTGGCGGTCGTTGTCGGCTTCAAGTCGGAGATACGTCGCAAGGTTATCGGTTTCGATTCGTTTATATCGATTCTGCCGGAGTATGATTACAACACCGCTACGACTGCTCGCGAGATGTCGGTCGATACCGCTTTGCTCGACATAATTTCCGAGGTTGTGCCCGATGCTGCCGTGTCGCAGTCGCTCCGCCGGGAAGCGATCTTGAAAACCGATTCAGACTTTGCCGCCATTCAGTGTGTCGCACACGACAGTGCACACAATGATTCGTTCGAACGCGGCAATATGGTGGCAGGCTCATGGCCCGATTTCAATTCAGTTGAAAGTAAAGACAGTCTTGTCATATCAGCCTCGTTGGCTTCACGCCTTAATCTTGCCGCAGGCGATAAGGTATTCTTGTATTTCTTCGTAGACGGCGAGGTGAAAGCTCGTCGCTCGTTCATCTCCGGTCTGTACCAGACCAACTTCGGTGAGTACGACAATACAATTGTTTATTCTTCGTTGGCACAACTTCGCAGCTTGGGAACTGATAGCCTTGCGGCGACATCCGTTGACATTCAGAATGTACGGTTCGACAGCATTGCAGCGTTGTCGTCGCGTTTGCAGTCGTCGCTTACCGATGCTGCGGCATCGGGGCGTATTGCTCAACTACATCCGGTCACTAATGTGCTGTCAATCGGTGCCTTGTATTTCAATTGGCTTGAATTGCTTGATACAAACGTTGTCGTGATATTTGCTCTGATGCTCTGTGTGGCGGCATTTACGCTCATATCGAGTCTGTTCATAATCATTCTTGATCGAGTGTCTACCATCGGCATCCTTCGCGCGTTGGGTGCTTCAAAGTCGTTTGTGCGCCGAGTGTTTGTCAATATAGCAATGCGACTTGTAGGCCTCGGAATGGTTATCGGAAACGTGTTCGGCTTGGGCTTGATATATATTCAGGATGCCACGCACTTGTTGCCGCTCAATCCCGATATGTATTATCTTGACTATGTTCCTGTGCAGATCGGGTGGGGCGCGATTGTAATTCTCAATGTAGGTGTCGCAGTTGGAGCATGGCTTATATTGATTTTGCCTGCCGGTATGGCTTCGCGTATCGACCCTGCATCGACGATGCGTTACGAATAACCTCTCGTTGCATTGAAAATCTTTTTTATTGGTTTATTTGTTTAATTAACATGCCTGCAAGGCGAATGTTACCTTCGTAATAAACGAAAAATTCGTATATTTGCACCCTGAAATTTATTATATTTAATGACATCACATAACGATCTAAACGAACTAATAATCGACGCTATTCGCGACCGCAAGGGACGCGCTATCACATTGGTCGACCTCAAGGGTATTTCCGGAGCATCAGCTCAGTCATTCATCATTGCCGAAGGCTCATCGACAACTCAAGTCGGAGCCATTGCCGATCATCTGTACGACAGATTGTTCGAAGAATTGCATCAGAAGCCGTTCAATGCCGACGGTATGGCCAATTCCGAATGGGTTGTGATGGACTACGGGGATGTGTGGGTTCACATATTCTTGCCCGAGACTCGTCGCCGCTACAACCTTGAAGATTTGTGGAGCGATGCCGTCATCACTCAATATCCGGATTTGGATTAATATCACTTCTCATAAATCACAGAAAAAACAGTTTATGTCCAATAACAATTCAAACACGCCTATGCCCGGAGGTCGCAAGCCGTTCTCCGTCAACCTGTGGTGGATGTATGCTATAATACTACTCTTTCTTGGAGGTGTCTACTTCCTCGACGAGAATACCATTACCCGTGAGGTGAGCTATTCGGAATTTGCTCAGGTCGTGGAGAAGCATGGCATTCGAGAAATTACCGTTTATACCGACAAGCATCAGGCCGAGGGGCTCTTGTCCGATTCTATGGCATCAAAGATGTTCAAGGGCAACTACGATAAGGCTCGCAAGGCTTTTATTTCCACCAATATTCCCTCGGCCGACAAGTTCGATTCTAAGATAGATGAGTGGAAAGCGGCCGGTTGTTTCGAAGGCGAAGTAAACTATGAACGCAGCAGTCAGTTCACAAACGTGCTGTGGTCGCTGCTGCCTATAATACTTCTAATCGCCGCTTGGATATTTATTTTCCGCCGTATGAATGGCGGAGCCGGAGGCGGCGGAGGTGTGTTCTCCGTCGGCAAGTCGAAAGCGATGCTGTTCGATAAGAATAATGCAAGCAAAGTAACATTCGCCGATGTAGCCGGCTTGTCGGAGGCTAAGACCGAAGTCGAGGAGATTGTAGACTTCCTCAAGAATCCCGGTCGGTATACTGAACTTGGTGGTAAAATTCCGAAGGGAGCACTGCTTGTAGGCCCTCCGGGTACCGGTAAAACCTTGCTTGCCAAGGCCGTTGCCGGAGAAGCCAATGTCCCGTTCTTTTCTATGAGCGGCAGCGACTTCGTGGAGATGTTTGTCGGCGTCGGTGCTTCGCGTGTCCGCGACCTCTTCCGTCAAGCTAAGGAAAAAGCTCCGTGTATCGTATTCATCGATGAAATCGATGCTGTAGGT
>CALKKU010000055.1 GCA_937995285.1 uncultured Bacteroidales bacterium
AACGACCCGTTGCTCGCAAGCCAGTGGCACTACAACAACGACGGCCACATCAACGGCACACTCCCCGGAGCCGACGCCAACATATTCAAGGCGTGGAACTCGGGTGTCACCGGCTCGAAGGACGTCATCGTCGCAATCATCGACGGCGGCTTTCAGATCGACCACCCCGACCTGAAGGACAATCTCTGGATCAATGAGAAGGAACTCAACGGACAGCCAGGTGTCGACGACGACGGCGACGGCTTCGTCGACGACATCTACGGCTACAACTTCGTCATCAACTCTGCCGACCTCAGCGCTCACTCGCACGGTACGCACGTGGCCGGTACGGTCGGCGCCACCAACGGCAACGGCCTCGGTGTCTGCGGCGTTGCCGGCGGCACGGGCGGCAACGGCGGTGTGAAGATGATGGTATGTCAGGTATTCGACAGCCGCGCAAGTTCGAGCCTCACCGGCGACTTCGCGGCCGCGCTCGTCTATGCAGCCGACCGCGGTGCGTCAATCGCTCAGTGCTCGTGGGGTATGTCGGCCGCCGACATCGAAGATGAAGCCGTCACGGCCGCCGTACACTACTTCACTGTCAACGGCGGCGGCGACAACATGTCGGGCGGTCTGTGTATCTTCGCCGCAGGCAACAACGGCGAGAACGGTCGCTACTATCCCGGCTGCCTCGACGAAGTGGTCGCTGTAGGTGCCATGGCATCCGACGGCACTGTCGCTTCATACTCCAACTATGGCCCGTGGGTCGACGTCACCGCCCCCGGCGGCCTGATGGACTACGGCCAGCAATACGGCGTGCTCAGTACCCTTCCCAACAGCTCATACGGCTACAACGAAGGTACTTCGATGGCGTGCCCCCACGTGTCGGGTATCGCCGCGCTCATTCTCTCAAAGTACGGCAACAAGAACTTCTCCAACGAGACTCTCCGTACGCTCCTCACCACGTCGGTTAACGACCTCTACACGCTCAATCCTTCGTATGAAGGTCTGATGGGTTCGGGCTACATCGACGCCTACAAGGCTCTTCAGGGCGACGAAGGTGGCACACCCGATGCCGTCGGCGACTTCGCATTGACCGCCTCGCACGACAATATCCTCATCGAGTGGACGATTCCCGCCAGCGACGACGGCACAATCGACCACCACGTAGTATACTACAGCACATCGCCCTTCGACGCTTCGACCGACCTCGGCTCGCTCAGCCGTGCCACGGTCGACACCAAGTTCCTCAACTGCGGCGACAACACGTCGTACGAACTCTCGGGCCTCCGCGCCAATACACAATATTATATTGCACTCGTGGCCTACAATCGCTGGGGCGTGGCTTCGGCTATGTCGGCCGTGAAGACCGCCACCACCAACTCCGGCCCCGTCGCTGCCTTCAGCACCGGTAATGTCAACATCAGCATCGACGCCTCGAAGTCGGCTGTCGGTCAAGGCTCGTTCGACATCTCCAATACCGGCGAAGGCGTGCTCAAGTACACACTGTCGTCATCGACAGTCAGCGCGGCATATATGTCGACCTACGGCGTAGGCGGCAAGCCCGTGCCGGGGCGTCTCGCGCCCTTCACCGGACATATCAATCCGATGGCCGTCAGCCAAAACAAGGTCGTTTCGGCCGACTACGATGCCGACGAATGGCCCGCAACGCTCACTTACTCCAAGTATCTCTTCGCCAACATCGGCGAGACCGATACCGAGCTGCCCAACGCCATGGCGCAGTACTTCTATGTGGACAAGGATGCATATCCCGAGGGTTTCAACCTGTCGCATATCCGCCTCGGCGGCTACTACGGCAAGAACCCCACAATAGAAATATATGAAGGCTCGCGCACAATCTCGTCGGCGACATTGCTCCAAACAGTCAACTACGACTACTTCAACTACCGCACAGACATCGCCCTCAACGAGCAGATAAGCTTCGCTCCCGGCTCGGGCTTCTGGGTGGTTGTCAAGTTCGCCGCCGGCCAGACCAATCCCCTCGGTGCCGGCCTTATGGAGGACGATGTCGACGTGCCGCAGTACAGCTTCTACAGTAGCGACGACGGTGCCACATGGACACAACTCAATGTTGTCCTTGCCGAATCGACATTCGCTTCGCGTGCCGACCGTATGACATGGGATATCTATGCCGTCAGCAAGAACCCCGACTGGAGTTCGACGCTCAATCCCGATCCCGCATCGGGCGAAGTGCGTGCCGGTCAGTCGCAGACTGTCACCCTCACCACCGACGGTCAGAAACTCGTCAACGGCACATACACATATCGCCTCAAAGCCGAGACCAACGAAGCCACACCCTCGGGCGCTTCGACCGATGTAGTGGTTAAGGTCAGCGGCTATCATCCCGAACTCACAAGCGCCAAGCTCGTCGACTTCGGCAACCTCCTCGTGGGTCAGTCCAAGACTCTCGAAGTGCAGTTGGTCAACGTCGGTTACGGCGACTTCAAAGGCCGCTGGGGCGGCCTCTACGGTGACAACGTCACCTCGTCGTCCGACCAGTTCGACGTATCGGAAGGCGCCAATGCCATCTCCGCTCGCTCCACATCTTCGATGAACGTAACGTTCCGACCCACAGCAGCCGGTAACTTCAGCAGCAACATCACACTCACCGCCTCGTCGGGCGACAAATACACATTCACCGTGTGCGGCGTTGCCATTGATCCCGCTCACGTGGCTCTTGATCAGGAATCCCTCGACCTCGGCGACCTCGAAGTCGGCGGCGAAGCCAAGAGCGTGAATGTCACCGTAAGCAACACCGGCAAGTACCCCTTGCAGTACATATTCCCCAAGTTCTCCGACGCTTCGATTGAAGGCGTGGAAACAGCCGCTCACAAGTACGGCTACACCTACCTCGCCAACTTCAATGACGATGCTGTCGAATACGAACCTATGCCCGCGCTCGCCGACGAAGTCGACATCACAAGCTCCTTCTCCGAAGCCAACTGGCAATCCGAAGAAGTTCCCGTCGGATTCAAGTTCCCCTTCTACGGCCAAAGCTATGAGACCGTCCGCATATGTCTCACCGGCGGTGTGTCGATGAACTCTATCCAGGGGCGTATTCCCTCGATCGTTCCCACCGCAAGTTCATGTAACGGCCTCGGCTACATCTCTGCATTCGCCACCTCGGGCTATCTCGGTATCGGTTCCGATACCAAGATTTCCTACGGACACAAGGATGGCAAACTGGTTGTCAAGTACGACAACGTAATTGTCTACATGCCCTACGGTGAAGGCACCACTCAGGTAAGTTTCCACATGGTGCTCAACCCCAACGGCGATGTCAACATGTACTACGACAACTACACCCCCGAAATGGTATTCGACTGGGGTCGTTGCATCTTCGCCGGTGTTGTCGATGCCGACGTCAATGATCCGTTCGTCATCACCGATGCCGATTATCAGGAAAATCCCGGCAACGAATACACCTACACCAACTTCATGACAGGCGCCGCCGTCAAGATTGTGGCTCCCGCCAAATCGATGATTGAAAGCGTATCGTCGGCCGACGGCTACATCGGTATCGGCGAATCAGCTCAAATCACCGTCACCGCCAAGGCTGTCGAAGGCCTCGATGCAGGTCAGCTGGTCAACAACTTGGTGATGCTCACCAACGATCCCGACCGTGCAAGCGTCAACATCGCCGTGTCGGCCAACATCGTCGGCGACGACCTCGCTCCGCTGCCTTCGATTGCCGCTACCGAAATCGACTTCGGTTCGGTATTCCGCACCTCGGCACAGTCGCGTTCGGTTCTCTTGCGCAATGAAGGCCACGCAGCCCTCCACGTTGCTTCGGTAGCCGTTAAGGACGGCAAGATGACCGTCGACGCTCAGACCGCCGCCGGCTTCGATGTCGCCGCCGGCGACCTCAAGGATATCACTGTTACCCTGCCCACCGACACCGAAGGCGCCGTATCCGACGTCCTCGTCATCACCTATGCCGACGGCACATCGACTGAGATTCAGCTCAAGGGCGTCGTTATCGGCGTGCCGACAATCGAAGTGCAGCCCGACATGGTAAGCATCTCCACCGAGTACGGCACTCCCGTCACTCAGACAATTACCCTTGTCAACGGCGGTGACGAACCTCTGCAGGTCACTGTCGCTCCCGACGACTGGTTCTCGTTCATCGACCTCGAAGCCGACGACGTCAATACTTCGGTCGACTACACTTTCAAGTCGCTTTCCGACGGCCAGGATGTGACATACGATTGGATCGACATTACCGATGACTACACCGATCACATGCCCTTCTCGTACTTCATCGAGACCACAGACTTCAAGGAAGTGACACTGCCGTTCGACTTCCCGTTCTACGGCGTGAACTACAAGAAGATGTATATCTACAACACCGGTTTCGTGTCGTTCGACGAACCGACCGAGGACTACAAGCAGTTCCCCGAACCGCCCGAAAACGGCATCCCAACCACCGAAACGTTCTACACCAATATCATCTGCCCGTTCTGGGGCAACCACTCTATGGACACCTCGTCCACAAGCGGTGTCTATTATAAGGACTGCGGCGACCACGTTGTTGTCACTTACATCAACTATGGCAACTCCGTGATGACGGGTATGAACTTCCAGGTGATTCTCTATCCCGACGGCACATTCAAGTTCCAATACAAGATTGCAGACGACGAGCTCTTCGTATCGGCCTTCGGTGTGGTAGGCGTCATGAATCACGGCGGCACACGCGGCCTCAGCCTCGACAAGTCGTTCATCAACAACGGCAATGCCGTGATGCTCTATCCCTCGAAGAGCTACACCGTGGCTCCCGAGTCGTCGACCGGCTTCGACATCTCCGTCAAGGCCGACCAACTCGCCGACTACTACTACCACGAACTCGCGCTGACCACCAACGTTCCCTCGGCCGAGAAGGTCACAGTTCCAGTCTACCTCGAAATCACCGGTGAACCGGTTCCCGTATTCCCCGAGGCAGTCAACTTCGAGACCGTCAAGACCGACGGCTTCTATGCCGAAGCATACATCGACTTTGAAGTGGTCAACAACGGTACACAGGCCTTCGCCATCGATGCTGTCATCAACGAAGACATCATCGGCAACATGGGCTCGCTCCTCGTTTGGGCTGATCCGTATGCCGGCGGCGATGGTGGTATCGACCCCGGTCCTCTGTCTACTCAGGCCGATGAATCGAACATGACATGGGTCGACTTCGTCCCCGGCTTCTCGCAGCCCGTGGTCGTAGGCAAAGAACCCGCCAAGTTCCGTATCGCCCTCTGGGAACTCTCGCAAGTGTTCTCATACACCGGCGAACTGCAATTCTATGTTGAAGGCCTGCCCGAGGAAATGTACACCTCGCCTCTGACCGTCAACATCACCGAGGCTCCCGTGCTCACATTCAGCAGCGACGAACTCCGCATCGGCACCAAGCCCGACAACTATCAGGGTACGGCATCTGTTGAAATGAGCAACACCGGCCTCTACACCCTCAAGTACTCGCTCAGCCTCGATCCGTCGGGCAACGACGCTTCGGCCGAAGGCGATTACGACGACGGTGGCATCGCTCCGGCATTCGCTCCCAAGGATTGCAACGTAGTCCTGAAGTCGGTTGAAAAGTCTGTAGCCGTTCCGGCTCTTGAAGCCACCGCTCAGGTATGCGACACCAAGGCTCTAAGCCGTGCTCTCTCGGCCGCCAAGGTTAAGGACGACCAGCAGTTCATCTACGACGTGCCTGTCGATCAGGACGGCAAACCGCTTTCCGATCGCTACAACATGCTGTACTATCCCGTGCTGAACCCCGTATCGTCGGCTCAGGCCGCCATTATGGGTTCGGGCAGCGGCGCTCTCGACGAGAACTTCTATGCCGCCACTCGCTACGAAGCTCCCGAAGAAGGCTTCAACCTCACCCACCTCTACTTTGTAGGTACTGTGGGCGACCTTGAAAATGTCGATATCGAAGCCACCGTGGTTCTCGGAAGCAACGTTGCGGCCAAGAACAAGAACATCGGCCACGGCAAGATTCACGTCGACAAGGAAGAGCCTAACTCGGCCGGTAACTACATGTGCGTGCCGCGTATGCTCGAATTCGACAAGCCCGTCTACATCAATCCGTGCGACACATTCTACGTGGTGCTCAAGTACCCCGCAGGCTACTCCGGCGCGGCAATGGTTGCAAGCAAGGATGGCGAGATGACTTCCGGTCGCTATATGGCTCACCTCAAGGCCTTCGGCGGATGGTTCGACCTCGAACAGACTTTCGACGACTACTACAACTACGGCGCATTCGGTTACTTCATGACCTGCGTGGAACACACCAAGGGTCAGCCTTGGATCAAGCTCCTCAACGAAGAAACCTCAGGCTCTCTCGAAGTCGGTGAGAAACTCGACCTCAACTTCGAAATCAATGCCGCTGCAGCATACTTCGACAAGGAGAACAAGGCCACACTCGTCGTGACGAGCAACGATCCCGCCGTTCCCGTATGCAACTACCATATCTATCTCGACAAGAACGCCGCTCCGGTAGTGACCTTGCCCTCGGGCAATATCACAGTGCCCGAAGCATCGTCGATCACCGTACGCGTTACGGTTGCCGATGCCGAAGGCGATGCCTTCACAGTAAGCATCGTTGATGACATCAACATCGCTACCGTGGCATCGTACGCCAATGCTCAGGGTTCGCATGACGGCATCACACTCGCCGACGGTGTCTACAGCGTCGAAGCCGGTAAGACTCTCTGCCTCAATGTCGCAATCGCTCCCGATTACGGCACCGCAGGCAGCCACACCCTTACCGTCAATGCAGCAGATGCTCAGGGCAACAGCCGCAGCGCGGTTCTCGACTACACCATCGAACACATCAACCGCGCTCCCGAGTATGTAGGTTCCGATGTGATCAAGGTAGTCAAGGGCCAGGCTTCGCAGACCATCCTCTTCAGCGACCTCTTCGACGATCCCGACGGCGATGAATTCACCGTCACCGTTGCTCTGAAGAATGCCAAACTGGCCAACATCTTCACCTCAGCGACAGGCTTTATCGTCGTTGCCGGTGATGTGTGCGGCTCGTCGAATCTGAGCCTTCAGGCCGTCGATTCCGAAGGTGCTACTACCGATAAGGTGATAACACTTCAGGTAGTCGAAGCCGACGGTGTCAACGACGTCACCGCTGACGAAAGCGGCATCACAATCTCCGGCGATCCCGCATCGGGTGCATTCGGAGTGAAGATTGCCGACGGCGCCGACCTCGCATCGCTCAGCGTCTACAACAATGCCGGTCAACTCCTCGCATTGCAGACCGCCAAGAACGTTGTCGCAGGCGACACAGTCACAGTCAGCGTAGGCCACCTCGCTGCAGGTGTCTACCACCTCGTGGCCGACATCGACGGCGCACTCACAAGCGTTAAATTCGTATTGAACTAATCCCCGTATCGCGGCGCACGCCGCGATAACCCGATCGCAAAAAGCGAGGCCTCGCCGGCCTCGCTTTTTTGTTGCCGATGCCGAAATTTGTACAAATATTTGGCAACTGCAACCTGTAGGAGGGTGTTGCAAAATTAACGAAATGCAGGCGGAAGCCGGCAAATGTAGGGGCGAGCCTTTGGCCCGCCCACCGTCGTTCAGGGTACAATTGATTATAACACAGTGCATTGTGCATTAAAGGCATGCGAAACGCATGCCGCTACACCCACAGCAGATACATATATGTAAAAAATTGTCTAACTTTGCGAATAGAAACCACGGTTTCCGAAACCGCCGTTTCTATTACAAAAAAGGCTACGTGGTAAATCTAAAAATCTCTCGATATGTCTGAATCTGAAGGAAATATAACTGCAGCAGCGGAGCAAACGAAATCTGCGGAGCAACCCAAGTCGGCAGCAGTGTTGGAGCCGCGCCGCTACGTGCGCCTGGCGATGCTGTCGCTGCTCGTGACCGTTCTTGCCTGGATAGGAACGGTGCTCAGCCCGTGGCTCGGCATCGTGCTGTCGGTCGGAGCGATAGCCCTTGGCATCCCTTCGCTGCGCAGTTGTCGCCACTCGGTGCGCAACGTCGCCATCACCTCAATCATCGCCTCGGCCGTGTTGTTTGTGGTCGTTGCCGCATTTATGATTATTATCGGCATAGGTCTGCGCGGAGCGTAATCCTATACTATTAATGTGTACTCACTCCAAGCCGTCGAGCAGATGCGGACGGCGTTGGCGTGTGCGCTCTATCGACTGTTGGTGACGCCACTCGGCAATGCGGGCTTCGTGCCCGGAAAGCAGAATGTCGGGCACGCGCCATCCGTTGTATTCGGCCGGGCGGGTATAAATAGGCGGCTCCAGCAGGTTGTCCTGAAACGAATCGCTCAGCGCACTCTGCTCGTCGCCGATAGCTCCCGGAATAAGGCGTACGATAGCGTCGGTGATGATTACCGCCGGCAGTTCGCCGCCAGTCAGCACATAGTCGCCTATCGAAATCTCGCGAGTGATAAGATGCTCGCGTATGCGATAGTCGATACCCTTGTAGTGGCCGCATAATATAATAATGTTGTCGAGCATCGACAGACTGTTGGCCATCGGCTGCGTCAGAATGTCGCCGTCGGGCGCGGTGAATATCACCTCGTCGTAGTTGCGCTCGGCCTTGAGTGCCGATATGCAGCGGTCGACAGGCTCCACCTGCATCACCATACCCGCATCGCCGCCGAAGGGGTAGTCATCGACCTTGCGGTGCTTGTTGGTGGTGTAGTCGCGGAGATTGTGAACCACAATTTCAGCCAGCCCTTTGTCTTGCGCGCGTTTCAGAATAGAATAATTAAGCGGCGACTCAAGCATCTCGGGCAGTACGGTGATTATATCTATACGCATAGGGTAGGGGAGTTACATTGTATAATATGTGCAAAGTTACGGAAAAAATGAGCGCCATTGGCAATTATGGCGAATTTATGGTGCTCGAAAGTCAACTTTTTAGAAAGTTAACGAAATGGCTTAACGTAAAAAGTGTACACGAATACTAAATAGCGTTAATTAACATCACCGTACAACTGTTGCTATGGAAAAAAGATTTAATTTTGTGTGTACAAAAGGGCGCAGTATGTACTTGCTGTGCCCCTTTGTGAGATTTATAAACCTAAAAAACGAACAATTTTATTAACTAACTATTAAATAACCATTTTAATTCATGCAATTGGAAAACCAATAACCTTGAATACCCAACAAAAAGTAATTATGAAGAAACAGCTATTTTTACTGTTGTTTTCCCTCTTCGCGATTGTTGGCCAAGCCCGCATCGTGACAGGTACGGTTACCCAGGCAGAGGACGGTGAACCCGTCATCGGCGCGTCGGTGGTTGTAAAAGGCCACACAGGCGGCGTAGTGACCGACTATGATGGAAAATATTCAATCGATGTTCCCAACGATCAGGCCGAACTGACCTTCTCGTCGGTGGGACTCAAGCAGGTTACCGTCAAAGTAGGTAACCGCTCAGTGGTTGACGTCGTCATGACAGGCGACACCGAGCTTCTCGAAGAAGTCGTTGTGACCGCCATGGGTCAATCACAAGCCAAGTCGAAACTGAACTTCTCCGTTCAGGAACTTAAAAACGACGACGTCGTCGCAGGCCAAAGCAGCAACTTCGTTAACTCGCTGCAAGGTAAGGTCGCCGGCGTTCAGGTATCAATGGCCGGCGGTTCGCCTAACTCTGCTTCGCAGATTGTGATCCGTGCCATCTCGTCGATCAACAACGCTCAGAGCAACGAACCTCTCTTCGTTGTCGACGGTATGCCTATCCGAGGCGGTGCATCTTCGATGGCCGACCTCAATGCCAACGATATCGAATCGATGTCGGTCCTCAAGGGTGCTGCTGCATCGGCCCTCTACGGTCAGGAAGGCGCCAACGGCGTTATCCTTATCACCACCAAGAGCGGTAAGGACGGCAAAGTCAACGTTACAGTCAACGGCGGTTGGGAAATCTCCAGCGTAGCCAACATGCCCTCGATTCAGAAAGAATTCATCGGCGGTTCGAACGGTTTCTACGTATCGAACTCTACCGGTGGCTGGGGTCCCCGCATCAACTCTGCTGCCGGTGATACCTACTATGATAATGTAGGCGAATTCCTCGGCACAGGTTTTATGCAGAAATACGACATTTCAGTGTCGGGCGGTAACGAACTCTTCTCGGCCTACGCTTCGGCCAACTTCATGGACAACCAGGGCGTCGTTCCCAACGACTACAAGAAGCGCCTCGGTTTCTTCGTGAAAGGTGAATTCAACCCCACCAAGAACTTTAAGATTATGATGTCGGCCAACTACATCGACAACACATCGCGTGCATTCGGCAACTCGATGTCGACCGTATACGGCTGGGCAATCAACCGCAATATGGCCGACTACGTGCTCCCCAACGGCCTGCCCAACTGGGGCTGCCGCTACGACGATTGGAGCATCCTCACCGATGCACAGCGTCTCGGTGCCACTCTTTCGCCTTACTACTCGCGCTACATGGATGATAGCAAGACCGAAGGTCAGCGCGTCATCATCAACTCACTCATGCAGTGGGAACCCATCAAGAACCTTACCATCACCGGTAAGTTCGCCTACGATAAGGGTTGGTCTACATACCAGTCTTCTACCGTTCCCCGCTACGCTACCGACGAATTTACATTCGACGACGCCGGCAACTCGGCCGATGGCACAGCTACCATCAGCGACTGGTACGGCCGCATGGGTACTTACAACTTCGACACATCGCGCGGCCAGCGTATCACCGCTCAGGGCCTTATCAACTATGTGTGGAACGTTAACGACAACGTAAACCTCAACTTCTTCGTCGGCGGTGAATATTCAGAGAACCAAGGTATCGAAGGTTCGTTCGGCGGCAAGCACTTCGTGCTCGAAGGCGACTTCTACTCGTTCAACAACCTCGACCCCGATATCTTCAACCTCAAGGACAACACCCTCTACCGCACAAGCCGCAACAAGTACGGCTACTTCGGTGAAATCCGCCTCGACTACCGCAGCGTACTGCAGTTGTCAGTGACCGGTCGTCTCGACGGTTCTTCGACACTCCGTCAGACCAACAAGCCCTCTTACTTCTATCCCTCGTTCACCGGCGGTCTTATCTTCTCGGAACTCTTCCACATCCAGAGCCCCGTCTTCTCTTACGGTAAGATTCGCGGTAACTACGCAAAGGTAGGTAAGGACGCTCCCGCCAACCAGTTCTCTTCGAACTACAAGCAGTGGCTCACAATGCCCGACCCCGGCTTCGCAGTCGATCCCGGTATGTCGCGTGCCATCACCCTCGAACCCGAAATGACCTCGACTTGGGAAATCGGTGCCGACCTCCGCTTCTTCAACAACCGCACACGTCTCGACATCGCCTACTATAATACTACTGTAGACAACCAGATCGTACAGGTGCGCGTATCGCCCACATCGGGTACTATCCTCCAGACACGTAACGAAGGTTCTATCGAAAACCAAGGTATCGAAGCAACCCTCAACCAGGACATCCTCAGCAGCGGCGACTTCAACTGGACCGCTGTCCTCAACTTCTCGCTCAACCGCGGTAAGGTGAAGAGCCTCCCCGACGGCATGAAGTACATCGCAGGCGGTGAATCGCAGTACAGCGACCTCTACACCTCTTGCTTCCTCGGTGAATCTACAACCGGTATCCTCGGTTCCGACTACCTCCGCAACGAAAACGGCGACGTACTCGTCGACGAAAACGGCTACCCCCGCATTTCGCCCGAAAAGTACATCTACCTCGGCAACCGCGAACCCGACTGCCTCATCGGTCTCGGCTCCAACTTCTCTTGGAAAGACCTCTCGCTGTCGCTCCTCTTCGACGGTCGCGTAGGCGGTAAAGTTGCCAACGTCACCGGCCGCGGCCTCATGAGCAACGGCATGAGCGAATACATCGCCAAGTACCGCAACCACAAGGTTGTATTCGACGGCGTTGTTGAACAGCCCGACGGTACATACGTCAAGAACACCACTCCCGTTATCCTCGACCAGCAGACCTACGCCAACTACATCGGCGCCGTTGGTTCGAACTTCATCGAAGACGGCTCATACATCCGCTTGAGCTACGTTACCCTCACCTACGACTTCTCCAACCTGATGCGCCGCCTCGGCTCGGCTAACCCCATCAAGGGCCTCCGCGCTTCACTCACAGGTCGTAACCTCTTCCTGCTCACCAAGTACACCGGTAGCGATCCCCAGGTTATGCCGGGCGCTGTCAACGGTACCGGTGCTATGGGTATCGACAACTACAGCGTTCCCTCGCTGCGTAGCTTCAACTTCAATGTTACCGTTAACTTCTAATCAGTGAGAACTTTTAATATGAACAAGATAAAAGCTATTTCATTGGCGGTACTCGCCGGCTTGGCGATGAGCAGCTGTAACGACACCCTCGATGACAACGTCAACATCGACCGCGCTCACAGCAACACCGCCGACCTCGGTCTGGCTCCGGTAGTCTTCTTCGCCAATCAGATCGTCTACGACCACTCTGAATACGGCATCTACCTCTCGCAGTGCCTCACTACAATGAGCAAAGCCGAGAAGGGCGACCGCACATACAAATTCGGTTGGGGCAACTTCCTCAACATGCAGCGTCACCCCCAGTGGCGTCGCCACTACTACGACATCGGCGTCAACGCCAACGAACTCATCGCCAACTCGCGTGCCATCAATTCGCCCAACTACGAACTTATTGCACGCACAGTCGAACTGATGTCGACACAGCTCACCACCGACGCATTCGGTGATATGCCCCGTTCGGAAGCATACCAGAGCAACTCGCCTCACTACGACACCCAGGCCTCGGTTTACACTTGGATGTTCCAGGAAATCGAAGACCTGTTGGCTATGTACAACGATCCTTCGATCGCCAATTCTCCCGACAACCGCACCATCGACGCTTCGCGCGACCGTCTCTATGCCGGCGACCTCAACAAGTGGAAAGGCCTCGTCCTCGCCATCAAGGCTCGTCTGTTGGTCCGCAACCTTCCTAACGTAGACCGTTCGGCAGCTACTTGCCAGAAGATCATCGACGCCGCTCAGGCAGCCATCGACTGCTGGCGTTCGGGCGACCTCCTCTACGGTCCCTGGTTCGGTAACGAACCCCGCTACAACTTCGACGGCGGCACCTACGCCAAGAGCGCATCTTGGGGCCCCGGCGACACCCGCTTCGACACATGGCAGTCATATGCCAACAACCTCGACCAGGCAGTTCCCTCGAAGTTCTTCATGCAGGACGTCCTCGGTGTCTGCAACCCCGGCAACGAGACCAAGCAGGGTAAGTGGGAAATGCAGCTCGGCTTCGGTGCCGACCCCCGTCTGTGCCTCCTCTTCAAGGCTCAGGAAGGTCCTATCTCGGCATCAAACGACAAGAAGCAGACAATGCTCCGCTACCTCGAAAACAACATCGGTGCAGGTCAGGTCTACAAGCAGACTCACTTCCCCGTTCTCTACTGCGGCGCTTACGCTGCATCGGCTGATGCCTACAACGCTCTCTTCACAATGGAAGAACTCTACTTCATCCAGGCTGAAGCATATTATTGGAAGGGCGACAAGGTGAAGGCTTGCGAGCTCGCCAAGGAAGCTACTCAGATGAATATCCAGCGTCACCTCGACCGCTACCTCGCCGACAACGGCGGCCAGTATCCCTACTCGGATGCCAAGCCCGCTGCAGCAGGTGAAATGTGGTGGCCTCTCTACGTCGACGCATTCCTCAACAATGTTGCAGGTGCAAACGGACGTATCAAGGTTAAGGCTGCCGAAGAAAACGGCCAGGGCCACTGGTTCTTCAACCCCTCGACATTCTCGCTGAGCGACCTCATGCTTCAGAAGTATGTTGCTATGTACATGCAGCCCGAACAGTGGACCGACATGCGTCGCTACCACTTCTCGAGCAACCGCAACAACTACGGTATCGGCGACGCCAAGGAAATCATCTACCCGACCCTCCGTCGTCCCTACAACCTCTACAAGCCCTACTTCGTAGACGGTCTCTCGAATGAAGAACAGGAAAATGCCTGGATTCAGCGTATCAACTACGACCCCGAAACCGAGGAAAAATACAACCAGGCCGAACTGCAGCGCCTCGGCGCATCGATGAACCACAAGTGGCTCCTCAAGCCTATGAACTGGGCTCAGGGCTACGGCGTGCGCACATCTCTCACCGCAGAATAATCCTCACTCCATATCACCTACTAATATTAAGTAAACATCAATATGAAACTTCAATATAAACTCGGACTCATAGCCCTCGGCGCCGTTGCGATGTCGTCATGCGCAAAGCACGATATCATCAACGATATAGCACCCATCGGCCAGGAAGTCCCCACTGCCTACTGGCAGCTCAACTCCACGGTGTGCAAGGCCGGTGAGGAATTTGGTTTCCAAGGCAAATACTCCACCAACGACGCCCGCACTCCCGTCAAGAGCCAGGTATGGTATCAGATCGTGCGCACCGAAGAGGCTTCGGTCCTCTCGAAGCTCGGCGGCACATCGCTCGGCTACACCCACAAGGTATCGAGCGTCGACACCATCCGCACCTATCAGCCCATGGCTACTTTCCCTCACTCGGCAGCAGTGTGGGACGGTCGTGAATACATCCTCGACGGCACCGTGCCCGTGTCGCGTACACTCGCTCCCGTCAAGTGGGCCGATATCTCCGCTTGGGATCAGGAAAACTTCGATTCCTACTACCCCGCAGGCTTCGCTGAAGGCTTCCTGAAGACCGTCATCGGCTACCTCACCGACGAAGCAACCGCCGATTCCTACTACAACTCGCTCCGCTCTGTCTACATCAGCTACGACTTCAGCAACGAGACAATGCAGGCCAACGGCTTCCCAGCTGTCGATCAGGACAACGCCACAGCCGAGAAGAGCGACCTCTGGTTCTCTACCACCGAAGCATCCGACGATGCACTCGTAGGTTACTACTACTACACCGTCGAAGGCGACAAGAACGTCGTTCACGAAATCTCGATCGAAGAAAACGAGAACTTCACCGCAGCTCCCACCTATCCCGTCTACAAGTCGGCTCCCTGGGTATTCTGCCGCTACGACGACAACGCCGGTGCAATCGTTTCGAGCGTTCGCACCGAATGGTTGCCCAAGTTCCGCGCCCTGCTCGAAACCATTCCCTTCCAGGATTGGATCTACGATTCGAGCAACGCATGCTACAAAGTCGACTTCTCGCGCACATACCAGCTCAACGCCCAGTTCCGCGTTTACGATGATCTGGACAATGAAGGTCGCGCTTACGATGTCCTCACTATCACCGTTAACTAATCACGACAGTATCATTAGATTATCATGAAAATTTTCAATAAGATAGCCATCGCGGCGCTCACAGTCTTCACCATGTCGGCATGTTCCGAGAAATATGTCGATCCGGTACACTACGACAGCGCCGACGTAGACTTCACCTACAATGTCGACGGCGACCAGTATCTTCTCGACTACTACGTCGTTTCGACGGTGAAGTTCAACAACACCTCGGCCAAGACCGGTTCTTTCGTATGGGACTTCGGCGACGGTACCACTTCTACCGAAGTATCGCCCACCCATAAGTTTGCCACCGCAGGCAAGTACATGGTCACCCTCACCCTCGACGGTGTAGGCTCACGTACGTATCCCCTGATGATCAACGACATCGTGCCCGTGCTCAGCGTTGCCGAGCAGAGCACCGAAGTTGTCGAATTCAACAACACCACCATCTCCTTCAACCTCGAACTTCCTAACCCCGAGAACCTCCCCGTTCGCTACGTATGGTCGTTCCCCGAAGGTACAACCTATGCCGATGGCACACCCGTCACCGAATTCGTCGGCCTCGCCCACGAAGACGGCACCGTCGACTATCCCGCTCCCGTCAAGTTTGCCAACATCGGTTCGCAGCGCGTATCGATCGTGACAACATTCGACGTTCGCGAAGGTGGTGAAAATCGTCGTCTTGCCGACACCTACCTCAACGTACAGGTCGGTTGCTCCGAACCCGCCGCAACCATCTACTACGCTCAGCGCGGTGGCAACATCAAGGCTCTCAAACTCGTCGACAACGTTCCCTCCGGAACAAAGATTATGCCTTACGACCTTGGCGTTCCCGCCGGTTCTACAGTGTTCAACCTCGTTTGCAACACTGTTACATCGGCCGGTGTGAGCGACGAAGGTGATGAAACAACCGAATCTACCGACTGGGTTTACATCCTCGATGCCGGCAAGCAGTACTACTACGTGAACGATGAAAACGGCGTCCTCGGCGACGGCGCTATCACCGCCATGCACGCCGACGGCACAGGTGTCAACACTGTTGTTACCAACGTTGGCGGTCCCGCATTCAACGACCCCTTCCGCGGCTACATCGCCAAAGGCATCCTCTACTACTCCGACCGTAACACAGGTTTCACCGCTATCGACTGCACCACTCGCGGTGCCGTTGAAGGCCGTGGCGACTCCAACCGTCGTGCCTCTTACGTGATGACCAACGAGAACACCCCCTTCAAGGATCAGGGTATCTCTTGGGGTGCTATCACCAACGGCATCTATCGCGACAGCAACGACTGGTGGTGGATTGGCAAGAACTACAACGGCCAGGGTATCTTCCGCTTCCGTGACAGCGACGTTTACGCTTCCGAAACCGAAGCCAAGAAGCACCCGCTGCCTTCGGCAGTAATCCTCAGCGGTGTGTTCAACTCCACATTCGCTGTCGACGAAGCCCACGGCTACCTCTACACCTACCGCTTCTCGCCCTCGCAGGCATTTATGGCATTCAACCTGCCCACCGACTACAAGGCTACCCTCGTCGAAGGTGACGCAATCGCCAACATCGCTATGGATTGCAACCCCGAGAACACCACCGGTTCGGAAGGTATGTATGTAACCCAGATGGCAGTTGACAAGGAAACCGGCAAGGTTTACTTTTGCTATCGTCCTCAGGACGGCGACACATCGGGCGTTCAGGCCGGTATCGCTTGCTACGATCCCAATACCAAGAAGATCACCAACTACGGTGCTACCAACGACCTCGGTACAGGTATCGTAATCAACCCCAACAAGACCAAACTTTTCTAATCGATAAGTTCCCTTCACAAGCGGGCGACCCGACGGGCCGCCCGCTTTTTTAATATCCTTTGCAGTAATAAGCCGTAATAAGTACGGGAGGTAACGTAATGCCGGCAAAAGCCGGCAAAGGTAGGGGCGAGCCTTCGGCCCGCCCGCCGGTTGTTTAGTGTGCAATCGATTATAGCACAGCGCATTGTATATTAAAGGCATGCGAAACACATGCCGCTACTGTACGGACGTGCCTTAGGCACGTTTTCAACGCAAACTCAACATCGCAACACTTTTACGTTCGACTTTCTGTAAAATTCCACACTTTTTAGTTCGACTTTTTGTAATAAACCACATTTTTAAGGACGACGTTTTGTAATTCTTCGATTAAAAACACTAACTTTGCATTGTTGAAAAAACGAATAATCAGAAAGTTATGATACGTAGTGCCATAAAAGACCTATATCGCTGGAAAAACAGTCGAGACCGCAAGCCCTTGATTATGCTCGGAGCACGTCAGGTGGGCAAAACGTGGCTTGCGAAAGAATTTGCTAAAGAAGCTTACTCTAAGTGCGCTTACGTCAACTTTGAAGACAATGAAATGCTGCGCGAGCTCTTCGCACACGACTTCGACATTCAGCGAATCATCGCGAGCCTGCAATGGAGCACCGGTGTCACCGTCGATGAGGATACGCTGATCATACTTGATGAAATACAGGAAGCTCCGCGTGGTATCACCTCTCTGAAATACTTTGCAGAGAATGCTCCGCAATATCACGTTGTAGCTGCCGGTTCATTGCTCGGAATTGCCATGCATCGCAACGATTCCTTCCCTGTCGGCAAAGTTGACTTTATGCGCCTTTATCCACTATCGTTTTTCGAATTCCTTAATGCGGTCGGCGAAAGCCGAATGGTCGACTTACTCGAATCAAAAGACTGGAGTATGATTACTATGTTCCGCTCAAAATTCGAGGAACGCCTGCGTCAATACTACTTCGTAGGCGGTATGCCCGCAGTAGTTGCGGCGTTTGCCGAGGACGGTGATGCGGAGCGTGTGCGTGCGATACAGCGTGCAATCATCGACTCCTATGAGCGCGATTTCTCCAAACATGCTCCTGCCATTGAAGTGCCGCGCATACGAATGGTATGGCGATCAATTCCGGCACAGTTGTCGAAAGAGAACAAGAAATTTATCTATGGAGCTGTCAAAGAAGGTGCGCGAGCCAAAGATTTCGAACTTGCAATCGAGTGGCTGAAAGATGCCGGGCTGGTGCATCGTGTCAACCGTTGCAAAAAAGCACAGTTGCCATTGGCCGCCTACGAAGACTTCGCAGCCTTCAAGTTGTTTATGTCCGACGTGGGATTGATGAGTGCGTTGAGCGACCTCCCTGTTTCGGCGTTGTTGACAGGCAATGCAATGTTCTCCGACTTCAAAGGCGCTCTGACAGAGCAATACGTCTTGCAGCAGTTGGTCGCCGGCGGAATGTCGTCGATCTACTATTGGTCGGCCGAAAATTCACGCGGCGAAATCGACTTCCTGTTGCAGAGCGGCGACCACATAATTCCCGTCGAAGTCAAGGCCGAAGAAAATTTGCAGGCAAAGAGTCTTCGTTCATTTGTCGAACGCAATCCCGGACTGAAAGGCATTCGCCTTTCGATGTCACCGTATCGCGATCAGGATTGGCTCACCAATTATCCGCTGTACTCTATGCTTGCTGTCATTTAGAAATTATCGTGTAAAGATATGTATGTTAAATTTGCGGTCGCTATTGCATGGCGGCGATAATTTGACTACCTTTGTCACGATAACACAACTTCGTAAACGACTATTTTAAAACCAACCCTAAATTTTACCCGAATCCCGAATGAAACATTTTCTACCCGCATTGGCCATCGCCGCCACAGTCGCTTCGGCTGCTCTGACGCCGCAGGCCGCATCGGCATCGGATTTTCGTGAGCATCGCTCGATGTACATCACCAACTACCTTTCGGAGTGGCCCACATCGGCAATCACCACCTCAAATGCCGAACAGCATAAGCAGATTCTGCGCAAGAACCTCGACAAGTTTAAAGCACAGAACCTCAACGTCCTCTATTATCACGTGCGCTCCAACTGCGACGCAACATACGAAAGCGCCTACGAACCCTGGTCGGCAGGTGTGGGCGGTACACGCGGTGTCGCTCCCGCATTCGACCCCTTCCGCTTCTTCCTCGATGAAGCACACGCTCGCGGCATTGAAGTATATGCCTGGGTCAACCCCTATCGCTATTGCGGCAAATATACACACGGCGAAAGTCCCCTCGACTACGAACTTACCCATCCCGAATGGCTCATCGTTCAGGAGAATAAGGAAACAATCCTCAATCCCGCCCTCGAAGAAGTGAAGCAGCGTATCTGCGACGTTATCTCCGACATCATCTCCAAGTACGACGTCGACGGTATCATCTTCGACGACTACTTCTACTCCAACCCCACGCCCTACGAACTTGATGCCGCCGACTACGAAGCAGCCAAGGCTGCCAACCCCAACGTAGGTACACAACTCGAATGGCGTGTCAATAACATCAACGAACTCATCGGTCGCGTCTACGACCTCATCAAGGCCACCAAGCCCTACCTCGTATTCGCCATCGCCCCCGCCGGTGTGGCTTCGCCGCCAAACGTCACCTCGGAATACGGTCTCGAACCCGCTCCCGACTACGATTGGCAGTACGCAGCCATCGCTTCAGACCCCCTCAACTGGTACAAGACTCATCACGTCGACTTTATGGCGCCCCAGCTCTATTGGCCCAACAAGTTCGACAGCCTTCAGGACTGGTGGGCAATCGCAGCTCGCAAGTTCGAACGCCACCTCTACTCGGCAATCACGCTGAGCGCCTACAACACCTATAAAGGCCCTGAATACGCCCGCGAAGTTGAATATGCCCGCGCGTCGCTGCCCGAAAACGAAAGCGGCCTCGGATTCTTCAGTATGAATACCTACGTCAACGCATCGATTCGTATCGACGGCAAGCTTTCCACATTCGGAGACTACCTCGGCATGACAGCACAGGCCATTCCCACACTGACGCCGCTGCGTCCGTGGAACAACGTCTACGCTCCCGCCAACGTCACCGGCCTCAAGCGCGAAGGCAACACCCTGTCGTGGGATGCCGTAGAAGGTATGCGCTACACCATCTACGCATTCGACCAAGGTGAAGAGCTCCAGCCCTATAACACCAATCTCGTCAAGGTGCACTACACCAATACCTACGAGATTCCCGAGGACCTCGCCGGCAAGACATTCGGTGTGGCAGTCTACGACCGCTACGGCAACGAATACTCTATGAGCACCGAAGGCGCTTCGCTCGGCACCGCCAATCCCGCCAAGTTGGTATATCCCGCCAACGGCACGGCAGCCGCCGACCTCTTCGACTTCGTATGGGAAGATACCGGATGCGACAACATTCTTGAAGTGTCCGAATCGCCCTCGTTTGAGAACCTCGTCGCTATGGTTCCGACTCGCAAATCATCGATGACCTCTTACTCCGTACCCAATATGGTTGAGGGCAAGACCTACTACTGGCGCGTGCGTACTGTTCCCGTCAATGCTCCGGCCACCGTGTCCGAAGTATCGTCGTTCGTGGCATCGCGCGTGGCAATCACAGGCCCCGGCACTAACAGCGAGACAGTCACCCCGACCGTCACCTGGACTCCCGCCTACGAAGGCACGACCTACAAACTCGAAATCGGTCGCAACAAGCAGTTCACCATCATCGACTACACCGCAGAGACTGCCGAAGCATCGCACACCGTCGAAGCCGGCAACCTCCTCTCGGGCTTCAACTACTTCGTTCGCGTCACCGCCATGCGCGACGGCCGCTCATCGGTTTCCGATGTTGCGACATTCGCCACAGCCGACATAGCCCACAAGGCTCCCGGCTTCGTCAATCCCGCCACCACCGGCGCAACACTTCACTCCAATGAAATGGTGGAAGTTGCCAACTGGGGCGACGGTATCGCCAACGTAGTGGTTCAGATCTCTACCACCGATGCCTTCCCCGCACGCCAGACCTATAAGGCAACCCTCAAGGACGGTGCTACAACCACTCCCGAACTCTCGACAATCAAAGTAGCCTCGAAGAACCTCGTCGACGGCCAGACCTACTACGTGCGCACATGTGCCAACTACTACGTACAGTCTACCGCCTCGAAGACACAGTCTTCCGAATATAACGTATCTTCGTTCGTCTACTCGTCCGAGGCAGGCATCAGCGATGTCGTAGCCGACAGCGAAGCTGCCTACATCGAAGACGCTACACTTCACATGCCCGTTGAAGGCAACAATGTCAACGTCTATGCCGCCGACGGCACTCTCATGCTGATGCACGCAGCAGCCGGTCGCACTGTTGACCTCTCGGGTCTCGTCCCCGGCATGTACATCGTCAGCATCCAGGGCCCGACCCCTGCAACATTGAAGTTCAATAGGTAATATTATATATTTTCATTAGGAAATGAGATTTTAATGGTATGAGGCTGTGTCAAAAAAGGCACGGCCTCTTTTGTTTTTGATGTATAGGGTGGTAT
>CALKKU010000056.1 GCA_937995285.1 uncultured Bacteroidales bacterium
CCCGTGAAGGTGTCGGCTCCCGGTATGGGCGAAAGCAAGTCGGCTAAGGCTCGCCGTCGCAAGCGCGCTCGCAAGGCAGCTCTCGAAGCTGCTGCGGCCGCCGAGAATGAAGAAGCGTTGACAGACTCTTCGCAGACTTCCGAGTCGGTAGAGCACTCTGAGAACTCCGAGATCTCAGAGATCGCGGAGCAGCCGGTAACATCATCGGAGAACTCAGAGCACTCCGAAAACTCTGAGCCTGCTGAAGCAGCGACGGCCGAGGCTGTTGCCGAAGAGGTTGCCAAGCCAAAGACACAGCGTAAGCCTCGCAAGCCTCGCCAACCCAAGCCCAAGCCCGCTGAAGAGCAATCGACGGCACCGGAAGCAGCGGCTGATGAGCCACAAATTTCACAAGAACCAAGTATCAGTGATACGGAGGAATAACCCTCCTTTACTCGCAATCAAAAGAAAATCCCCCGTCGGAATGCCGGCAGGGGATTTTTCTATTGACAGGATGATGAATTTACTTGTACATAAAGCGCTTGATTGAGCGCTTGGGAGTCTTTATGAATTCGGATTGCTGAAGTTCGATTGCCGTAATCTGCTCGTAGGGGGCTACGAGTTTGTTGAGCTCGCGGCGGTTCTGCTCCATGGCGGTGGAGAGGTCGCGCGGCGATAGCTTTTGCGACGACACGGCATCGGGGTCGGGATAAATCAGTGCCACGAGATGTCCGTTGCGTTCCACAACGAGGCTTTCGCCCACGTATGGCATATTGTTGAGTTTCGCTTCGATCTCCTCGGGGTAGATGTTCTGACCGTTGGCGGTGAGAATCATCGTCTTGTAGCGGCCGCGGATGAACAGGTATCTGCCGTCGGGACCGCCGAGGCGTCCCATATCGCCGGTATGCAGCCATCCGTCGCTTTCGAGTGCTTCCTCTGTCGCTTCGGGATGCTTGTAATAGCCGGTCATCACGTCCTGACCGCGCACCATTATCTCGCCGAGTCCTGTTTCGGGATCGGCGTTGTGAATCTTGGCTTCCATGCACGGCAACACACGGCCGCAGCAGCCGGGGATGAAACTGCGCCACGGTGTGTAGCTGATGAGCGGAGCGCATTCAGTCATGCCGTAGCCCACGGTGAACGGGAACTTGATGCGATAGAGGAATTCTTCGACTTCGGGATTGAGCGGGGCGCCGCCGATGATGACTTCCTCAAATTCGCCGCCGAGGGCTTCGATGAGGCGTGCGCGGATGCGGCTGTAGATGGCGCGGTCGAGCATCGGCACGGCCAAGATCCAGCGCATAGGCTTCTTGGTGATCATCGGAACGATCATCTTGCGGTAAATCTTTTCGAGAATCAGCGGCACGCAGACTACAAGGTTGGGACGTACCTGAGCGAATGCTTTCATCAGCAATGCCGGGGTAGGGGTCTTGCCAAGTACGGTGATGTGCGATCCGACTGCGAGCGGAACGAGCATATCGAACGCGCAACCGTAGGCGTGGGCCAGTGGCAGGAACGACAGTACGCGCGATTCCTGCACGTGCAGGCGCGAATTGATGCCGAAGTAGAGGTTGCCGGCTACGTTGTCGTAGGTGAGCATTACACCTTTGGAGAATCCTGTGGTACCCGATGTGTAGTTGAGGATGGCGATGTCGGAATTGTCGCGCGATGTGTAGATGATGTCCTCGCGGCTGAATCCGTCGGGGTAGCGCTGTTTGAAACGGCGCGTCAGGTTCTTGGCGAAGCGGTGGAGCGCCTCGTCGTCGGTGGCGAGGACTTTCTTGGTGTCGAGCGACACTACGGCTTTGAGCTGCGGAAATTCCTCGTCCTTGATGTGCTCCCAAATGCTGTCGCTTACGAAAAGGAGTTTGGCATCGGAGTGGCGCACGATGTTGGCTGCATCGACGGGGTTGAAGTCGTTGAGAATCGGTACGATAGTAGAGCCGTAGACAATCGAAGCCATATATACGCAAATCCACATCGGCGTGTTTTTGCCGAGCAGGGCGATTTTGTCGCCGGGGGTGATGCCTGCGTTCTCGAAGAACATATGCAGGCGTGCTATGCGCTTGGCCACGTCGCCGTAGGTCAACGTTTTGCCCGATACGTAGTCAGTGACGGCCGGCAGCGGATAGTTGTCGGCGAATGACTGCTGGTAGGTGCTGATGACGTCGCACCCTTGTTGTGAGTGGCCTATGTGTATCATTGCGTGGTGTGAGGAGTGTTTGATTGCTTCTTACTTCTGAGCTTCGGGCACGTCGGTGAGTTTTTCCTTGAGCGATGTGCGGATGCTGTCGAAGATGCTGTCGACTGTGCCGTTGCCGTCGATGGCGTGGTACTTGCCTTCGTTGATATAGTATTCGCGGAGCGGCATTGTCTGCTTGTGATATACGTCGAGACGGTTTTTGATTGTCTCGGGGTTGTCATCGGCGCGACCTGTCTGTTTGCCTCGGTTGAGCATGCGAGCCATCAGTTGGTCTTCGTCGACTTCGAGGCCCACGACGGCGTGTACCTTGGTGCCGCGCGAAGCCATCATATCTTTGAGTGCCTTGGCCTGTTCGATTGTGCGGGGGAAACCGTCGAAAATTACACCTTTGGCGGTGAGTTCGGGGTTGTTGTCGAGCACGTGTTCGAGCACACGAATCATCAGGTCGTCGGGGATGAGTTTGCCTTCAGAGATGTAGGTGTTGGCGATGCGGCCGAGTTCGGTGCCGCGCGCGATATGGTCACGGAGGACTTCCCCCGTGGAGATGTGATGGAGACCGTAGTGGGCGATGAGCTTGTCGCTCTGAGTGCCTTTACCACTGCCGGGTGCTCCAAAGATTACGATGTTGAGCATTTACCTAAAATTAATCTTCCTTAAGTATGTATATGTCGTTGAGGTTGCGGGCGCGTTCGTTGAGGTCGAGGCCGAAACCGATAATAAATTTCTTGGGAATGGAGAAGCCTACGTAGTCGGGACGAACCGGCTCTACAAGTGCTTCGGGCTTGAACAGAAGTGTCGCCACCTTCACTTCGGCGGGCTTCTTGTCCTGAAGGCTGTCGAGCAACTGCTTGATGGTGTGGCCGGTGTCGACTATGTCTTCGACGATGATTACCGTGCGGCCTTCGATGTCCTCGTGCAGCCCCATCACTTCCTTCACGGTGCCGGTGGAGCCTGTGCCGTCGTAGCTCTTGAGACGGATAAATGTGATTTCGGCATCAATTTCCTCGCATGCACGGAACAGGTCGGATGCAAAAGGAAAAGCCCCGTTCAGGACACAAATGAACAGGGGCGTTTTGCCGGCGCAATCGCGCGTTATTTCTTTGCCCAACTCTTGGATGCGGGCATCAATCGTTTCTCGGGAAATGTAGGGCACAAAGGTCAAGCCTTCGTAGGTTACTTGTTTCATCCTAAAAAAATTTGTTGCAAAGGTACTTAAATTTTTTCGATTAATGTACGATGTTTTTGGATTTTTCACGATTTGTTGAGAAAAAGGTGACTACCTTTGCAGTATGATACTGATTGCTCCCGATAAATATAAAGGTACATTTTCAGCCGGTGAGGTGTGCGATATTGTCGCCGACGAGTTGCACCGCAGCGGAATTGCTACGGATATTGTGTGTCGACCGCTTGCCGACGGCGGCGAGAATACGCAGCGTGTGGCGCTTCGCGCGCCGCAGCTGACGGCGCGAAACGGCGTGTATGTCGATGCAGACGTCTCGGCGGCGTGTGTCGTGTCGGCCGAAGTGATAGGTCCGGGATGCTTCGCTCCGGAGCTGCCGCTGATGCAGCGGTCGTCGCGTGCGCTCGGCGAGGCTGTGGCTTATGCTTGTACACTGCCGGTCGATACTATATATGTCGCTATCGGCGGAACGGCTACGAGTGACGGCGGAGCGGGAGCGCTTGCCGCTCTCGGTGTGAGATTTTTCGATGCGGACGGCATGGATGTGAGCGATGCGGTGTGTGCATCCAATCTGCACCGAATTGCGCGAGTGGATGTAAGCGGACTCCTCGCCGATGAGCGGCTGTGCGGGGTGGTGGATGTCTGTGCATCGCTGTGTGGTCCGGGATTGTCGGCTCTCGACTTTGCCGGGCAGAAGGCCTTGCCGGGTGAAGACTTGTCGGCATTGAAAGATAATCTACGGCACTTCGGCTCGCTGTTCCCGAATCGTACGCCTCGCGACGGCGCAGGTGGTGGCTCCGGTTTCGCCCTTTGTTCTGTACTTGGCGTTCGTGCTGTCGGAGGTGCCGAGTTGGCAGTGGCGCATCTTGGCGTGGATTGGAATGATGTGGACGTGGTCATTACGGGCGAAGGCTGTGTCGATGTGCAGACGGTGTCGGGCGGTAAGTTGGTCGATGCGGTTGTGGATGCCTGCAATGAGCACCGGGTGCCGTGTATCGTTGTGCCCGGTACGTGCAAAACCTTGTCGCCTTATCGCTATGTGTTTCCGACTACCGACTATGCCGGCAATACATACGAGGCGCGGCTGCGTGCGGCAATACGCGCTGCTATACCGCTGATTAAAAGCTTATTGAAAAAGTAGATGAAAAATTTTTGATAAAATATTTTGCAGATAAGAAAAAATGCCGTAACTTTGCAACCGCAATTAGGGCAATGGCTCGCTAGCTCAACTGAATAGAGCATCTGACTACGGATCAGAAGGTTACAGGTTTGAATCCTGTGCGAGTCACAAAATATGGATCGGTTCGCTAGCTCAACTGAATAGAGCATCTGACTACGGATCAGAAGGTTACAGGTTTGAATCCTGTGCGAATCACAAAAAGTAAGTTGTAGGTTTCTAATTCCTACAGCTTATTTTGTTTTAAGACGATTGTTTTTAGTTTTTGCAATAAGCCAATGGTTTATCAATGTGGTATTATTTTCGGCTTCCTGGCTATAGGGGAGCTGATTGTATGGCTCACAGGAATTAAGTTGCCGTCGAGTATCATAGGCATGCTGTTGCTTACCCTCTGCTTGCAACGTCGGTGGATAAAGCTCCGTTGGGTGGAGAGTATCGCCAACTTCCTCGTGAGAAATCTCGGATTTTTCTTCATTCCGCCGGGTGTGGCGCTTATGCTTCACCTCGATGTGATTAAGGCGCAGTTGCTGCCTATCGTGGTGGCATCGGCCGTCAGTACGGTAGTGGTCATTGTTGTTACCGGCTGGATTCATCAATTAGTAAGAAAATATCAGCATCGTCATGGAATTCATTAGGAATCCTTACTTTCTGTTTGCGCTCACCTTTGTAATTTACGGCGGTGCGCAGTTGATACAGCGGCGCATTCATCTGTCGCTGTTCAATCCTATTCTGGTCACTATCGCTCTCATCATCGTGTTCTTGACGATGAACGATATTTCGTACGACACATACAATCAGTACGGCCGCTACATAGAGTTTTGGCTCAAACCTGCCGTCGTGGCGCTTGCCGTACCGCTCTACAAGCAATTGTCGACGGTGAAGAAGCAGTTGCTGCCGATAATGCTGTCGGCGCTCGGCGGCTGCATCTCGGGTATTATATCGGTGGTCTTTGTGGCTGATGTCTGCGGTGCCTCGCGTGAAATCGTTATGTCGTTGGCCGCCAAGTCGGTGACAACGCCTATCGCTATGGAGGTGACGAGCTCGCTCGGCGGCATACCGTCGCTCACGGCTGCCGTGGTGGTGAGTGTGGGTATCTTTGGCGGTATAATCGGGTTTGGCGTAATGCGGAAGTCGCATATTCACAGCCCGATGGCTCAGGGTCTGTCGCTCGGTGCGGCGGCGCATGCCGTCGGTACGTCGCGAGCCATAGGCGTGAGCGATCGCTACGGCGCATTTGCTTCGCTCGGCTTGACGCTCAACGGCATATTCACGGCCATTCTGACGCCGTCGATATTGCACCTGGTGGGTTACTTCTGATTTCGGCTCTTTTTCTTAGTCGGCTTGCTTTGCGCGAGCAGGAAGGTGTCGCCGGGGTATATGCGTGTGTCGCCGCGCGGCACTATGTATTCGTCGGCACGCTTTATCAGCACCACCAAGGCGTTGGCCGGCAGGCTCAATTCTTTCATCAAGTTGCCGTCGGCGAGGTGGTCGGCTGTTATTGTCAGTTCGCTCATATCGGCATTGACTTCATCGGGCAGGTCAATGTCGAACGCGCGTTGCGGCTCGGTTCGGCTCAGTCCCAGCCAGCGAGCCATCGAAGGTACGGTGGTGCCTTGGATGAGCAGCGACAGCAGGGTGATGAAGAACACGAGGTTGAACATGAAGCGTGCGTGAACCACGGCCGGCGACATCAGCGCGTATGTTGCGAAGATAATGGGAACCGCGCCGCGCAGCCCCACCCAGCCGACATAGGTCTTGGCTTTGAATGTGTACTGCTTGAACGGCGCCAGGCATGCGAACACGGCCAACGGACGCGCCAATACTATCATGAACAGGCCGAGCAGCACGCCTGGGACTATGATGTGCAGCAACTCGTGGGGATTGACAAGTAGGCCGAGGGTGATGAACATGAGTATCTGCACAAGCCATGTGAAGCCGCCGAAGAAGGTGGTGATGGTTCGCTTCAGTGCCAATTTGCTGTTGCCTACGACCAGGCCGGCTACGTAGACGGCAAGGTAACTGTTGCCGCCGCATAGGTTGGTGAGCGTGAAGGCAAAGAAGCAGCACGAGATGACCATAATCGGGTACAGAAATTCGTTCTGCGAACGAATGGTGTTGACAATCTTCACGGTTACGAAGCCGAGGACAAGACCTGCGGCTACGCCGATGCAGAGCTGTAAGGCAAGCGATACTATGGATTGCATCACGAGTGCTCCCGATAGTTTTTCACCGGTCTCGATGACGGAGATGAGCAGTATTACGAGCAGATAGGCCATGGGGTCGTTGCTGCCGCTCTCAAGTTCGAGCGTGGGCTTCAGGCGTTGTTTAAGCCCGATGCGCGAGGAATTGAGAATGGAAAATACCGAGGCGGAGTCGGTCGACGACATGATGGCTGCCAACAGCAGCGACTCTGTCCAGCCGAATGCGTATTCGGGCAGCAGCCAACGCATCATCTCGTGGATGAATATGCCGGTGACGACAGTGGTGATGAGTACGCCTACGGTGGCCAATACGAGGCCCGGGGCAAGTACGGGGCGTATCTGCTTGAAGTTGGTGTCGAGGCCGCCCGAGAACAGAATGATACACAGCGATATCATGCCGATGAACTCGGCGGTGGCGGCGTTGTCGAACTGTATGCCGAAGCCGTCGACGCCGGCGGCCATGCCGACGCCGAGGAAAGCCAAAAGGGCGGGGACGCCGTATTTGCTGCCCGCCTTGCCGAACCATACGCTGAAAAACAGCAGTACGGCCAGCACGAGCATTATATTACCGGGAGTTATTTCCATATTGCATCAGGAGATTTTATTGTTTCACCTTCCGAGGAGTTCGAAGGTGGAGGCGTAGATTTCGGTGACGGTGTGTTTGATGGTGGCGCGGTCTTCCCAGGTGCGGGTGCGCAGCTGGCCTTCGAGGAGCAGTCGCGTGCCTTTGCGGATGTATTTCTCGGCAAATTCGGCATTGGCGTCCCACATCACAATGCGATGCCATTCGGTGCGCCCTGGCACTTTGGTGCCGTCGGCGAGTGTGCGCTCGGGCTCGTTGGTGGCCAGAGAAAACTCGGCGATGGGGCGTGTCTGAATGAAGCGGATTGTGGGGTCGCTGCCCACATTGCCCGACAGGATGACTTTATTCATGGCTCGATGCGATAAGTCCGTCGATCACGGCAGCGGTGAATCCGCCTTTTTCCATGGCGATGAGGCCGCGGATGGTGGTCCCGCCGGGGGTGGTGACGCTGTCGATGAGTTGTTCGGGATGACGTCCCGTGGCTTCGAGCAGGTCGGCGGCGCCGCGAAGCGTGGCGGCTACGTAGCGTGTTGCATCATCGGCGGGGAAGCCCATGGCTACGCCGCCTTCGGCAGATGCGCGGATGTAGCGCAGTGCGTAGGCGAGTCCGCATGAGCACAAGGCGGTGGCCGCGCCCATCAGATGCTCCGGAATTACGGCTGTCGAGCCGATGGTGTCAAGGGCTGTGATGAGTACCGTGCGGACGTCGTCGGGTACGTTGTCGCCGAATGTGACGAATGTCATCGACGATGCTACTGATATGGCTGTGTTGGGCATTATGCGGGCGGCGAATACGCCGTCGGGCAGTTTTATGTCGGCCAATTCGACGCTCGGAGCGAGGGTGACTACGAGAGCGCCTGCAGCCAGCACCGGTGTAATTTCGGCGAGCACGGCCTGTGTCTGAGCCGGGCGAACGGCTACGATGACGATTGCAGTGCCTGCGGCGGCCTCGGCATTGGAGGCGGTTGTTTCTATCGAAGGAAATTCGGCTTTGAGGGCGTCGAGCTTGGCAGCCGAACGGTTCGCTACTTTGACGGCATAGCCGTGGCGGGCAAGGCCGCGAGCGATAGCGCCGCCCATATTGCCGGCGCCTATGATTGCGATTTTAGTTGTCTGTGACATTGTCGTATGCGTTAAAGGAGTGAGTTATCGGAGAAATTTTGGCGGCAGGATGAACACGCCGAGCGAGATGCCTACGTTCCACTTGTCGCCCGGAGCATCGGCCCAGTTGGCGTATGCGGCGAGCGAGCCGAAGGGGAAGTGATATACCACGTCGGCTTCGCCGTACCAATGGAATTTGGTGTTGCCGAACGATTTGTAGCGAACGGCTTGGCCGTCGCGTTCGAGTTGGCGCATATCCATAAATGTGTAGCCGCCGATGCGGAAATCGAGGCTCTGTGTGAACTTCACAACCGGAACTATGCCG
Source organism: uncultured Bacteroidales bacterium (assembly GCA_937995285.1). Taxonomy (GTDB): domain Bacteria; phylum Bacteroidota; class Bacteroidia; order Bacteroidales; family Muribaculaceae; genus CAG-873. The sequence goes on from CALKKU010000056.1 coordinate 8,750, forward strand.
GCTGCGACGAAGTTCGACGAGCCGTACTGTGTGCGGAAGGCGTTGTTCGACGCCGGAGTGGGGGCGAAACGCGGTTGGCCTACCATAGTGGCGGCATAGGTCGGCAACACCTTGCGGGTCGACAGCAGAGCGTCGAGTTCGAGGCCGAGAGCGAAGTGCGAGCCGAGCGACGGATAGTAACGCGCCGTGACTTCGCCTTGAATCCACTTCATATCGGTCTTGACCGAGCCGAGGTCGTCGATGCCCGTTTCGGTGGAGTTGTGGCCGAGGACACCCACGGCCGAGCCTTTCACGTAGTAGCCGGAGTGCGGAAAGTCGTAGGCGTCGAGTGTGGAGAATGTGGCCGACACAGATGCCTGTCCGAGGTTGTAGCGGCTGTGGAGACGTCCGTCGTCGAAGCTGACGGCTGCATTGTCGCGGAAATATGAGTCACGCAGAATGCCGTAGCCGACACCCACGCGCACCACACCGCTGCGACTTGCTGCGATGTCCCACTTGAGGCGGGCGAAGTATTCGCTGTTGATGATATAGGTGGGTATCTCGTGGCTGAAGAATAGATGGTCGTTCTCGTAGTAGCGGCGACGGCTTGCCACAATTTGTAAGCCGAGCGACGACGGAACGGCTGTGGGTACGAACAGGCGGCCTTGGAACTCTCCGGCCATTACCGATTGGCCTATCCATGCATCGACAGAGGCTTCGACGCTGCGGAAGTTGAGCGACGAGTAGCCGAGCGAGGCGTAGAGGAAACTATTGCTCGACGATGTGATGTAGCCGCCGACCGAAGCTCGGTAGCGGCTTTTCATGGCGGCTTTCAGGTTGAGAGTGAACAACCCGGTGGAGTCATTGTAGTCGGCGCGAGGCAACAGCATCGCCACCTTGTCGGTGGATATGGCGCGGTAGTAGGCGTCGCGTGCGTCGGCAATGCCTATTGTGTCGCCGTCGTGCGGGCTGTGGAAGAGGTATTCTATGTATTTGTTCTGTGCTTCGGTGGCGCCGGTGACATTGACGCGGTCGAAGCGAACGTGGGGTGTAAGGCTCTTGAACGTGTTGCGGCGAAGTTCGCGTGCCGCTGCCGGGGTGCGCGAGGTGACGCGGCTTTTGATCGAGTCCATCATCGACATGGCCTTGTCGTAGCCGACCTTATAGATGGCACGGGCCTGCGGAAAGTCGAGCAGCGAGAATTGATCGAGTTTAACACGCATATAGATACCTTCGTCGTCGGGCAGCGACCATGTGTTGTCCTGCACCACGAGCGAACTCAGTTGATCCATCAACGAGGTGTTGGGGCCGTCGTCGGACGAGGCCACGTTGATACCAAGCATAAACGACGGAGCGAATGTGGTGCGCATCACGTCGAGCGGAAAGTTGTCGTAGATGCCGCCGTCGTAGAGCAGGGTGTCGTTGACGGCAATCGGCTGGAACACTATCGGGAATGTCATCGACGTGCGGACGGCATCGCCGAGGCTGCCGCGGCTCCATACATATTTGCGGTGCGCAACGACGTTAGACGCCACGCTGCGGTATGGTACGAACAACCTGTCGAAGTCGCCGTCGCACTGTGCAGTGTAGGCCGAGAACAAATCCATGAAGGCAAAACTCATCGGCAGGCCGGATATGAGCGATGCCGGCACTGAATCGGCCGCTTCGCCTTTCATCTTTATCGGCAGCGAAAACATGGTCGGCGACGGTTCGGGCTTGTTGAAGTAGTAGTTCTGCGACGGTTCTATTTGGCCTGTTGACCAGTAAGAGAAGCCGTCGGACAGAATAAGGTCGAGCATCTCCTGCGGTGTGTAGCCTGCGGCATACAGGCCGCCGACGATGGCTCCCATCGATGTGCCGGTGATGTAGTCGATGGGAATGTCATTGTCTTCGAGGGCCTGAATCACGCCGATGTGGGCTATGCCTTTGGCACCGCCGCCACTGAGCACGAGGCCGACCGATTGGCGCGGTTGCGGCACGGCGTCGGCAACAGTGTCGGACGGCAGCATTTGTGCCGATGCCGATACGGCGGCGACAGCCGCCACGATTGCTGTCAATAATTTTTTCATTGTTACAGTGCCTGTACGAGGTTTGTGCCTGTGTCGCCGGTATGTTCACCGGCTTCGGTAATGTAGGAATCTTTGAAGCCTATAAAGTATAACACGCCGTCGATGCCGATTGTTGAAATGGACTGCTTGGCATTGGCCTTGACACGCGGTTTGGCATGGAAAGCGATGCCGAGGCCGGCGGTGGTGAGCATCGGCAGGTCGTTGGCTCCGTCACCCACGGCGATTGTCTGCTCTATGTCGATGTTCTCGAACTGGGCGATGAGACGCAGCATCTCGGCCTTGCGTCGGCCGTCGACGATGTCGCCGAGGTAGCGGCCGGTGAGTTTTCCGTCGACAATTTCGAGATTGTTGGCATACACGTAGTCGAAACCGAGTTTCTGCTTAAGGTAGTTGCCGAAGTAGGTGAATCCGCCCGAGAGAATTGCAGTCTTATAGCCGGTGCGTTTGAGCACACGCATCATACGCTCGGCGCCCTCTGTGATGGGCAGAGATTCGGCGATTTCGCGCATCACGCTCTCGTCGAGGCCTTTGAGCAACGCCACACGGCGCTTGAAGCTTTCGCAGAAGTCGATTTCGCCACGCATGGCCTGCTCGGTGATGGCGCGTACCTGTTCTCCCACGCCGGCACGTTCGGCCAGCTGGTCGATACACTCGGTGCCGATGAGGGTGGAATCCATATCGAAGCATACCAGGCGGCGGCAGCGGCGGAACACGTTGTCCTCCTGAAGTGATATGTCGAAGCCTTCGGTGGCCGAGATTTCCATAAAGCGGGCCTGCATCTGCTGACGCGATGCGGGATTGCCGCGCACGGAGAACTCGATGCACGACTTGGATTGCGGTACCTCATCGTCGTCGAGCGGCATACGGCCGGTGAGACGCTGTATGCTGTCGATGTTGAGCCCCTGCTCGGCGATGACATCGCTGACGAGTGCTATGTGGCGGGCGGTGAGCCGACGGCCGAGTGTAGTGATAATCCAGCGGTCCTTGCCCTGAGCCTTCACCCAGGCATCGTATTCCGGTGTGTCGATAGGCGTGAAGCGAACTTTCACGTTCATCTCATAGGCCTTGAAGAGCATCTCCTTCATGATTTCGCCCGATACGGAGGGGTTGGTCTTGATGAGGATGCCGAGCGAGAGGTAGTGGTGGATGTCGGCTTGACCGATGTCGAGAATCTGTGCGTCGTAGCGAGCGAGGATGTCGGTGAGCGCAGATGTCACGCCGGGACGGTCATTACCGGTTATGTTGATGAGGATTAATTCGATACTGTTCATTGTGTGTATTAATTTAGCTACAAAGTTACTAAAAATTGCCAAGAATTTACTACTTTTGCAGTCAATATGAAACGTCGTGTCGCAATACTTGTCGCAGCAGTAGCCCTTGTGTGGACAATGCTCGGGGCGGTGGTGGTCCAGAACCATCACCACGATTGCGACGGCTCTATGTGCCTGTGCCTTGATGCGTCGCATCACGGGCACGGAGATGAGGCGGCCGACGGTCATTCCGACTGTTCGCATCACGACCACGGAGCCACCGACGATGACGAGGATTGCTCGCTGCACCTCGATGAATTTACCGTCGATGCCGCAGGTCATCATTTGCATTCGCTGCCTGTGCAGGCAGTGCTGTCGCCGGCAGACATAGCCCCGATTATCGACGTGCCGTCGGACGGATCGGTTTGTGCGGGATTCTGTGCGCGATGCATAGTGCAATCGCCGCGCGACAAGGTGTATTCGCGGCAGGGGTTGCGTGCGCCGCCGAGTTGCTGAAAAAAGTTTGTGATATTGTATCACGTGTGCTGTGCGTTGAAAACGTGCCGGAGGCACGTCCGTACAGGTTTACTTAATTATTCAGCAACTTAAAAAATCAATATGAAAATCAAATATATGCTGCTGTTGCTTGCAGCAGCGTCAATGGCGGTGACCGGTTGTCGCCGTCCCGACAATTCGGAACTCGCTCACGACCATGCCCATGAACATGGCGATCACGATGAGCACGACCATGAGCACGAAGGTCATGATCACGAACACGAAGGCGAAGAACACAATCACGGCGACGCTGATGAAATCAACCTCAAGCCCGAAGTGGCCGAGCGTATGGGCGTGAAGGTGACAACTGTCGCTCCCAACCCGTTCTCCAATGTAATAAAGGCAAGCGGTGTCATCACTGCGTCGGCAGAGGGCACCGCAATCGTGTCTGCTCCGACATCAGGCATCGTCACGGTAGTGCGCGGTCTCAATACAGGCTCGACTGTCGGCGCAGGTTCGACGGTTGCTACAATCAAGGCTTCGAATGTGAGTGGCGGCGACGTAAATAAGGTGGCGCAGGCCGAACTCGAAGCCGCACGTGCCGAATATGAACGTCTGAAACCACTCTATGCCGAACGTCTCGTGACACAGGCCCGCTTCAACGAAGCCAAGGCCGCGTACGAGCGTGCCAAGGCCGCGTATAGCGCACCGGCCGCCGCAGGTCGCGCATCATCGCCCATCGGCGGTGTCATCACTTCGCTCGAAGTCGCTTCGGGACAGTATGTGGAAGTCGGTTCGCCCATAGCGACGGTGTCGGCATCGGCCAAACTCAGCCTGCGAGCTGAGGTACCTGCTCGCTTCAACGCATCGCTTGCCGGCGTGACGGATGCCCGCATTGTGATGCCTAACAGCAACGTATCCGTTACAGTGTCGGAACTCGGCGGTCGCCGCATCGGCAATTCGAGTGCCGCCGCATCGGCCGGCTATGTGCCCGTGACGTTTACGTTCGACAACAACGGCACACTCGTGCCCGGTACGGCTGTGGAAGTTTACCTTATCGGCGGCAACAGCCGTCAGGCGCTTACGGTGCCCGTGTCGGCGCTGTCAGAGCAGCAGGGCGACTACTTCGTATATCAACGCCTCGACGAGGATTGCTACCGCAAACTTCCCGTCACTGTCGGTGAGAGCGACGGTGCATCTGTCGAGATTCTGAGCGGACTGAAAGGCGGTGAGGAAATCGTCACCGCAGGCGTCACCACAGTGCGCCTTGCCGCGTCGGCCGGAGCAGTTCCCGCAGGTCATACTCACAGCCATTAATCTCAGCCGGCTATGTTGAACAAGATTATACATTGGTCGCTCACCAATCGGTTGAGCGTACTCATACTGTCGGTGGTTATCCTTATAGCGGGATGCATCACCTTGGTTCGTACCGAGGTGGACATCTTCCCCGACCTCAATGCCCCGACTGTGACTATCATGACCGAGGCGCCGGGCATGGCCCCCGAGGAAGTTGAAACCATCGTTACGTTCCCGATCGAAACGGCTGTCAACGGTGCTACCGGCGTGCGTCGCGTGCGTTCGTCGTCGACGACAGGTTTCTCGGTGGTGAATGTGGAATTTGATTGGTCAACGGATATTTATGTGGCTCGTCAGACAGTGTCGGAGCGCCTCGCCCTCATCGCAGAGGATTTGCCTCCGACAGTGAAGACACCGACTATGGGCCCGCAATCGTCGATTCTTGGCGAAATGCTGATCATAGGACTTACGGCAGATTCTACTTCGATGCTCGACCTGCGCTCGATTGCCGATCGCGTCATCGCTCCGCGCCTGTTGGCGATGGGAGGCGTGGCTCAGGTGTCGGTGCAGGGCGGCGATGCCTGCGAATATCAAATACGGTTCGACCCTGTGCGTATGCGGGCCTACGATGTGTCGCTCAGCGAACTCACCGCTGCTGTCGAGGGTCTCAACAACAATGCTCAGGGTGGTATCGTCTACGACTACGGCAACGAGTATATAGTGAAGGGCGAAATAAACACCACTTCGACCGAAGAACTCGGCCGTGCCGTCGTTCGTAGCGACAGCCGCGGCATCGTTACGGTGGCAGATGTGGCCGATATCGTGGTAGCCGGCGCTCAGCCGCGCCTCGGCCTCGCTTCGCTCAAGACAAAGCCCGCCGTGCTCGTCACAGTCACCAAGCAGCCTGCTGTCGGTACAATCAATCTCACCGACCGCATCGAGGAGCAACTTGCAGATTTGTCACGTACACTTCCGGAGGATGTGAAGATTTCGACAGACATCTTCAAGCAAAGCGAGTTTATCGACAACTCTATATCCAACCTTCAGGAAGCTCTGCTCGAAGGCGCGTTGTTTGTGGTTATAGTGCTGTTCTTCTTCCTGATGAACTTCCGCACTACTATCATATCAGTAGTGGCACTGCCTCTTTCGATTATCATAACGGTGCTGGTGCTTCACTTTATGGGTTACACCATCAATACGATGAGTCTCGGCGGTATAGCAATCGCCATCGGTTCGCTTGTGGACGATGCCATCGTCGATGTGGAGAACGTGTACAAGCGTCTGCGTCATCGTCGTACGTTGCCGCCGGAGGAACGCGATTCGCTCATCAACACCATATTCCATGCGTCGGCCGAGGTGCGTATGCCTATCTTCAACTCGTCGCTCATCATCATCGCAAGCTTCATGCCGCTGTTTTTCCTCACCGGTATGGAAGGACGATTGCTCATACCGCTTGGTGTGTCGTTTATCGTGGCTTTGATAGCATCGACGGTCGTTGCACTGACGCTTACTCCTGTGCTGTGCTCGTATCTGCTCACGTCCGACAAGAAGGACGATGCCAAACTGACGCGCGAGCCTGTGACTACCCGACTGCTGCGTCGTGGCTATGAGAAGAGTCTCGCTTGGGCTATGTCGCATACCAAGGCAATGCTCATCGCTGTGGCATTGCTGTTTGTTGCCGCCGGAGCGATGTTCTTCACCCTCGGTCGCTCGTTCCTGCCGTCGTTCAATGAAGGTTCGCTTACGGTAAATGTGGCTACGTTGCCGGGCGTGTCGCTCGAAGAAAGTGACAAGATAGGACGCGAGGCTGAAAACATTATTATGTCGATTCCCGAAGTGACCAACGTGTCGCGTAAGACAGGCCGTGCCGAGTTGGCCGAACACTCGTTCGGACCAAATGTCAGCGAACTTGATGTGCCTTACGACCTCTCCAAGACCGGACGCACGCGCAATGAAATGGTGCGCGAATTGCGTGCCAAGTTGGCCATGCTGCCCGGCACGAACATTGAAATCGGCCAGCCCATATCGCACCGTATCGATGCCATGCTTTCTGGTACGGAGGCACAGGTGGCTATCAAACTTTTCGGCGACGACTTGTCCAAGTTGTACTCGATTGGCGGCAATATCAAGAGTGTGATTTCTGGTATCGACGGCGTTGTCGACGTAAATCTCGAACAGCAGTCGGAGCGTCCCGAACTGGTCATCAAACCGCATCGCGATGTCCTTGCACGCCTCGGCATCACTATGGCCGACTTCAACGAGGCTATTTCGACGTCGTTGTCGGGTCGTCATGTGTCGCAGGTCTACAACCAAGGATTGCCCTACGACATCACATTGATCGCAGAACCGGAGACTCGCTCGTCGCTCGATGCAATCGGTCAGTTGATGATTGATTCAAACGAAGGTAAGGTGCCGCTGTCGTCTGTTGCAGAAATAGTGTCGACCGCAGGTCCCAACTCGGTCAATCGCGAGAATGTGAAGCGCCGCATAGCAATTTCGGCCAATGTTGACGGTCGTGACTTGCGCGGCGCGGTCAACGACATCCGTGCCGCAATCGAGAAAAACGTGAAGCTGCCCGAAAACTACTATGTGACCTATGGCGGTCAGTTCGAGAGCGAACAAAGTGCGTCGCGTACGCTGCTGCTTACGTCGGGCTGCGCATTGTTGGTGGTGCTGATGTTGCTTTACGGTCAGTTCAAGAACTGGACTGAGTCGCTTGTGATTCTGCTCAATATTCCTCTTGCGTTGATCGGTGCCGTGTTTATCCTGGTGCTGAGCGGCGGAGAACTGAATATTCCGGCAATCATCGGTTTCATATCGCTTCTCGGTATCACCACGCGCAACGGTATGTTGCTAATCAGCCGCTTCAACAACCTGCGTGATGAAGGCGTGGGCCTCGACGAGCGCATAGCTATCGGTTCGTCGGATCGTCTGCTGCCCATCATCATGACGGCACTTACATCGGCCTTGGCGCTCATACCGCTTGCTATTAACGGCGACCAAACCGGCAATGAAATACAGTCGCCGATGGCTATCGTTATCCTCGGCGGTCTTGTGACATCGACTATTCTCAATGTCTATGTTATCCCGGCCGTGTATCGACTTATCAACATCAAAAAGACTAAAGCATGAAATCAACAATATTGACAATCACAGCAGTTGCAGGCCTTTCGCTTGCGGCTGCTGCTTCGACGCCCTACGATGACGTGGTCAAGGCAGTGATAGCGAATAATCCGGGCTTGGCATCGCGTGCCGCCGGTGCTCAGGCTTCGGCAATGGAGGGCGATGTGGAGAATACCATCAGCGGCCCCGAACTCGACTTCGAGCACTTGTGGGGACACGGTACGGACGATACCCGTTGGTCGGCATCGGTAAGCCAGGAATTTCAGTGGCCCGGCGTGTACCGCGCCCGTTCGCAGGCCAACGGTTTGAGGCATCAGGCTACAGATGAATTGATTTACGGTATGACCTGCGACCAAGCCTTGTCGGCCAAGTTGCTCATCATCGACATCATCAATGCCAATTCGCGAGTGAAGTTGTATACAGAAATAGGTGAAGATCTTCGTCGAGTAGCCGATCTTACCGATCGTGCCTATCAACTCGGCGAAGCCACGATTCTCGATCAGCGCAAGATGCAACTTGCCGTGCTCGACAGCGAGCGCGAAATATCGCTTGCCCGCAATGATCTCGCCGCGCTCGTCGCGTCGCTCGACGCTATGGGGGCTGATGTGGATGCGGCGTCGCTTGCCGATTGGACTGCATATCCGACGCAGGCACTCGTGCGCCCGTCGCTCGATCCGCAGGACTATTACCAGTACCGTGTCGGTACGCTCAGTGCCGCCGCGTCGCGTCGCGAGGCCGATGCCATCAAGTTGCAGGCGATCCCTACTTTCTCGCTCGGATATGTACATTCGTTTGAGGAACGTACGCACTTCAACGGTCTGTCGGTGTCGATAACCCTGCCGTCGTTCTCGCAGAGCAAGCGTCGTAAGATGGCCGCTCTTCAGGCGCAGAGCGAATCGCTGCAATGGGACGACGAACTGATAATGGCTATGGCCGAGGCTCGCGGTCTGTACGACAGTGCGCTAAGCATCAAAGGTTCGGTCGAAGACTACACTCGCCTGTCGGGCGACAACTCGTATCTCGATTTGCTCAAGCAGGCTTTCGACGGCGGTGAACTTACGGTGATCGACTATATCACCGAGGTGAATCTCTATCGCCGCTCGCGCCTCGATTATCTTGACCTGCTATACCGCTACAACACCGCCGTAGCCCGCCTCAATCGCTACAACACGCCGCTGTTTAATTGATGCGGTGATATTATACAAACAAAATGACTGCCACCCTCGGTTCGGCAGTCATTTTGTTATTGCCAAATGCGATCAGTGCTTTGCAGGCAGAATCAAACGGAAAGTTTCATAGAATGCGCCACCAATTGTTTCTGAAGTACTTTGAACTTTGATGCCATCTACAAAAATTGTTGCTTGCTTTGACTTCTTTTTATGGTGTATGACTATTCGATGTGCTTTGTCGTATTCTCCAAGTATTAAGTCGAAGGAACTTTCGAAGTCGTAGATGTATTCATGGCGTTCAAACTCGATGCAGCAATACTTTTCGTAGTATAGCAATTGCTCCCACTCGGGGTCTTCGTTCGGCGGAAAAGTTTGGTGTTCGCCAGTCCAACTTATAGGAAAGATTGCGCCATCATTTTTGCAATATCTGATGTCCGAGTTAATGATGTTCTTATCACATGATTTATCGAGTAGATTGTTCCCGTTGCTGTCATAAATTTCCATGCTTACAACGATCTTGTAATAGTCAGTTTCGTACTCGGATTTGTCGCACGAGGTTAGTATGGTGAAACTCAAGGCGAGAATGATGAATGCGATGCACTTATTCATAGCCATATTTGTTATCTAATTGTAACGATATAAATCGAATGTTTGGAATAATCGTATTCTGTATTTTTAATGGCATATGCACTGCTGTAGCAGTTATAATCGCCATTTGCGCCCCAGTTAAAGTGAATATAGCGGTAGACACTTTCCGAAGAACTTGTTAATTTCCAAGCGTGAAATCCTTTGACCGGGCGCTCATATTCATTTTTAGTGATGCGCAAATACCTCATACCGTCTGCGACCCATACGTGTCCGGCTCCGTTAGTGTCGTTGCCGGCGAACATTACCAAGCCTTTGTCTTTAATTGCTTCATAGACGGGATAGAAATCATAATCCTGAAGATTTCCGATTATGCGCTTCGGTAATAATTTGCATAGTGTAGGTTGTTCTTTGTCTCGGTTGACCGATGTTCTGTTTGAAGATTTATAGTTTGCATCAGCGAGATGACCGACTTGTCTGGTGAATTGTGCTATGGGCAGATTTTGAAGAGTAAATGCCCCGTCCTTGTTTTTGTTAGATTTGACTTGTGAAATAACGTCCCAATCAAGATAAATGGTCATAGGCGAATTGTCGTACGTCAATTTAAGGTAGGACGGCTCTTTGAAGTACTCACATATCATCAGCGCAGCGGTTGGAAAACATCCGCTAAGTTTATTCGGGCATAATAAGCATTCCGGGTAATATTGGCCACGGTTTGTCTTAATTACCGGATCTGCGTAGAATGCAAATGTTGTGTCAATCTCGGTTTTGTATTCTTTGATAAGGTATGGCAGAGTGTCGTTCGGACCGATGAACGGGCCGTTGTCGACGATTTCTTTTTGTGTGGCAACATAGTCTGTGGCCATTTCCATAAAATATTGAAATGCCGGGATGCTGTTGGCGATGCTGTCGCTATACGAACCGTGGTCAACGACCGCTATTACAGGCTCAACCTCCTTAGGAGTGGCGATTATCGCAAAACCGTTGTCGTCGTTGTATTCAACGATACAAATTAGCGGTGCGATGTCGGAATCTCCCGTGCTTCTCGATTTGAGGTCGGATAGGGCGAATACTCGCGATTCGTCAACGACTTTGCGAGCCGAGCGCGATTTGACGGATGCCGGATAGAGTATATCGGCATATTCTTGGGCTATGTCGATAATTTCTTGTCGAGTGCGGTAGCCCGGAAGGATGTTGTCTTCTACCGGTGCTTCTGTCTCGGGTTGGACGACCGGCTCATCGGAGGAACAGGCTGAAAGCGAGAGGAGTAGTGTGAAAAGCAATAATAACTTTTTCATAATTGAAGTGTTAAGGTGAGATTTATATCGCAAAGATAGCGTGTGAATGAGTTTTTACAAAGCGGATTTTCTGTATTTTACGCTATGTGGTGAAATTAGCGACAGTTGCGTTGAACATGCGCGACCGGGTCGCTGCGGTAGGTTGTTGGAATGTGACGTAGTGCCGAAAAAAGAAAGGAGGCGCCTTCGCAGGTACCTCGATTCCAATTCATCACATTATGCTTATGTTCATACTGTTTGTGTCGTCAAACTTGCCGTGTGTTTTCGTATCTTGATTCGACAGTACGCCAGTCGACGATGCTCCACAGGGCTTGCAAGGCGTCGGCGCGTCGGTTGCGGTAGTCGATGTAGTAGGCGTGTTCCCATACGTCGAATGTGAGCAGCGGCGTGAGACCGTCGATAAGCGGATTGTCGGCGTTGTGATACTGCTTTATCGACAATCGTCCGCTGTTGTCGCTAACGAGCCACACCCAGCCGGAGCCGAACAGATTGACGCCGGCATCGACAAAGGCTGATTTGAAACCGTCGAGTGATACGAAGTCGCGCTCTATGGCGCGTAGCAGCGCTCCGTCGGGACTTGACTTGGGCGACGGACTGAATGATGCGAAGTAGAATGCGTGATTCCAAGCCTGAGCGGCGTTGTTGTACAGCGCGCCTGAAGAATTTTTGATTATTTCTTCGATCGGCATATCGGCGTATTCCGTGCCGGCAGTGAGCCGACAGAGGTTGTCGAAGTATGCGGCAGTATGTTTGCCATAATGGTAGTCGATTGTCTCGGCGCTTATAGTTGGGGCGAGTGCGTCGGCGGAGTAGGGGAGAGGAGGAATGAGGTGTTGCATTTTCGGGCGTTTTTACAATGTCTTTGAATTGATGTCATTGTAAAAACGCCCGAAGTCGTAAAAAGGTTCACCCGGTAAAGAAAAAGCTCCGATTATTCAAGCGCGTCGCATTCTTTGAGCCACATCGCTGCTGAGGCGTCGGACGGCATACGCCAGTCGCCGCGTGGCGAGAGGGTGACGCTGCCGACTTTGGGTCCGTCGGGCAGGCAAGAACGTTTGAATTGCTGTGTGAAGAAGCGGCGATAGAAAGTGGTGAGCCACTTCTTGATGACGGCGTCGGTGTGAGTGCCGGCGAATGCCGTGCGAGCCAGCAGGTAGACCTTGCGCGGACTGTAGCCATAGCGCAGGGTGTAGTAGAGGAAGAAGTCGTGGAGTTCGTAGGGCCCGACGAGGTCTTCGGTCTTCTGGGTGATGTTGCCGTGTTCGTCGGCAGGAATCAGTTCGGGCGATATGGGGGTGTCGACTATGTCGCGCAGCGCGGCGGCCGTGACAGCGTTGTCGCACGTGTCGGCGAAGTAGGTGACGAGGTGGCGGACGAGTGTCTTGGGCACGCCGGCGTTGACGCCGTACATCGACATATGGTCGCCGTTATAGGTGGCCCAGCCGAGGGCCAATTCCGACAGGTCGCCCGTGCCGAGGACGATGCCGCCGACCTGGTTGGCTACGTCCATAAGTATCTGCGTGCGCTCGCGTGCCTGCGAATTTTCATAGGTGACGTCGTGAACCGATGCGTCGTGGCCGATGTCGGAGAAGTGCTGATTGACGGCGGCGGCGATCGAAATTTCGCGCGATGTGACTCCGAGCGATTGCATAAGCGTGACGGCGTTGTCGTG
>CALKKU010000057.1 GCA_937995285.1 uncultured Bacteroidales bacterium
GGTATGCGAAGACCTGACTTTAGGATAAAACAAGATACAATCCTCACACCTTTTTTATGTTCAATATCTTAACCGTTCCGCAGGGGATTGAGGAACATGAATGCATATATGGATTCTGCACAAATACCCCCATTTGCTACCCTCTCTTATGAATGGTCTAAAGAATATTACAGTCAATCCATTTACACTATGAATAACCCTTTATTCAGACCAGTTTCTATATGGTTCTTAATCGTGGTGTATATACTAGGGGCACTGATTCTTTTTATAATTGGAGATGGTTTTGATGTTTGCTTTGGATTATATCTATGCCTATATGCCATTTATATGATATGGAATAAATATAAAGGAGATTCCGTTTCTGCGATATATAAATCATGTAAGATGTACAAGGATTTAGTTGTGTTTTATGAGTTTTATGACAAACATTTTGTTGTAAAAGATAAATATGGCACTAATACAATTCCGTACGACATGCTTTATACCATCAAATCTTCAACGTTTGGGTATGTGCTGTGTACATCAAACCTCTGTGGATTATTTATTCCCAAAGAATTTTGCTCTAATGAACTTATTTTGTTCATTGAAAATCTTAGAAATGCCAAATGATTGCTCAATGTTTCGCGACAATGATTTAGAGATTTACCATTGTGGCATTTTAAGGCAGGTATCTCACCTACCGTCTGATGTTTCATTCCAATAATTTATCCGAGATGATGAGTGGACAGATACTGTTAGGATTATGTAGCGTTTGGTTGCTGATTTATGTTATTAACCAAGCCAAGGATTGGTGGAAACAGCGTCAAGAATGCCGTGAATCCCAATCTTTAGAGGAGCAAGATCTCTTAAAGCATGAAAGAGAACGCAATAATGTGGAAAAAGAAGTATTGGAGACCACACGGAGCAAGATACTGGTAATAGGAATCGGAGGTGGTGGCGAGAACGCAGTCAAACGAATGAAGGAGGTTGGAATAGCAAATGCCCGCTTTATCACGTTTGGGGATTTTATGCCTCTCCATGCCGAGATTGAGCACTATAATCTCATTACTCTGAGCGGTAGAGGATCGCTTCCTGCCGGAGCTGACGTAAAAGAATGGAGACAGGTGGCGGAAGATGCCAAAGATAAAATTGCCCAAATAATAGAATCGCATTTTGGATGTAAGTCTGAAGGCCTCTAAAACTTAACGTTAAAAAATAACTCAATTTAAACAATGATAAAGGTTCGAAAGCTTTTAAAACTCAAAAAATGAAAAAAGTATTATTACTCCTCATTCTCATCGAAAGTGCTCTTGCAGTAAGTGCGGCGACCTATCGTGTGAAGTACGATATTCAGAATGAACGCTCTACTAACTTTACCATAACTGTTAGTTATGACCGTCTCGTGATTGGCAATAATACCTATTCACTTCGTCGCATGGGCTCAATCACAAGCTCCGGTCTCACTTTTGACAGCTATGCCTACGGAGCCGGCGAGAATAGAATGTTCTGTATCTCCACGTCATCAATCAACATAAAGAAGGATTGGCTGACAACACTCTCAGGCTACATGATCATAATTGACAACAAAGCTTATCTTGCCGATAAAATCAATTAAGTTATGGGAATACGAACGCTTATAACCAATCTCATCAACTCGCTACTCGATGGTTCCTTCGAGCGGGTAAGGATTATATCGCAGATGAACACAGCCTTCAAGGAGTATTTCACTACAGGCGAGTTCAGCCGCTTGTGTGGAGCTCTAATCAACATGGTCACCGTGGATGTCTCGGAATCATCGGTACCAATATCGGCTATGGCCGTACATGGCACCAGTATGTATGCTCTGACTGTCACGAAGCATTCAAAGTGCGCCTCTCAGTCACAGGCTCGGTAAAAGAAATCAAAAAGGAGTCTGAAAAATGATATGAACTATGAAACCAAGTTTCTATTTCGTTCTGTGGATACTGATATATCCTATTCTCGGACTGTTTAACAACAGTTTTATCAATAATAACATACTTGTGGTGGCTTTTGCCGCTGTATGCGGTATCTTGTGGTTGCTCAATAAGACTATGTCAAAGACCATCTCTTATGAGCGTGCAAGTCGAATCGCACCGATTCTCGAAGATGTCTATACCGGCAATGTTGAGTCTTTCCGTAAACGGTTTGCCCGCGTAGCGATGATTGATACTATTACAGCAATATACTTTATGGTGCCTGTCGCCGTGATTCTCAAGGTAAATGTCAATGACTGGGTCGCCCTGATAGTAATTGGTTTCATTACCATCGGCTCTATAATCCGGTTGGTTAAGCTGTTGAAAGCGAAATCCAAACTGCATAAGAATCCCACAGCCGAGCAATGTATGGAGATTGCGGAGGACACAAATCTGTTGGATTATATTTCATACTATGAGGCTCATCCCGGAGTCAATTATGAAAGTATGCTTCCGGAGCGGCCCTCCCATTACAAGGTATTTCAGATTGTTTCAATTGTTTTGGCCGTTATATGTGCCGTTCTCGGCTTACTTTGTCTCATCGGCAGTGTGGCTATTGTAATATTTGAGAATACGGCAGAAGCATATTCCGTTGCTTCTATGTGTTTCCTCGGTGGTCAATTGGCTACATATTTCGGAATCAAGGATGTGGCTGCAACTTGGCGAATATCGATGAAAAAAACAATTTTAGGAATTCTGGGATTGTGCGTAATTATTACGGTCGCAATAATTGTATATGCACAAAATGGCACTGACAGAAATGATGAACCACAACTTCAGAAATGGGAACAAAACGCCGAAAGAGGTGATACAGCCGCGATGCACCGTTTGATAGAGTTCTATGCCGAGAATGCGGAATATTATATCAAGCGTGAATTAACCAACAGAGAAAAACAACATTACCTACAAATCGGTATCTCTGATGCTACTGACACGATAGAAGTCGTAACCAATGAAATTTATGCTGAAAGGCTCAACTACTGGCTTGACAAAGGAATTGCAAACAATGACCCGGTGGCTTTAGAAGTAAAAGGGATGAGGCTTTATTATGACAATAAATCCGAGGCTATACAGTATTTATCAAAAGTGGCTGACATGGGAAGCGCACGGGCTACGCTTTTCTGCGGAGCGGCTGCGATGTGGCAAGGTAACGGAGACGAAGCTTTCAAGTACCTCACAAAAGCATACGAACTTGGAGCACCCGGTGCCGGATGGTATCTTGGCATATGCTACTCCTTAGGCATAGGAACAGAGCCAAATCGAGATAAAGCCATTGAAGTGATGCGTCATGCCGCAATAATGGATTATCCCGAGGCTGTATCAGAGATGCGCCGTATCGAACCTCAAAACAAATTGTGGCAACATAAGGCTGATAGTCTCAACGTCAACTTTGAAGATTTTTCAATCATACGCGATGAATAAAATATAACAATGAAAAAGAATTTAGAAGCTGCCCGACTTATAGTGATGGGCGCAATTTGCGGCGACATAATCGGCTCATATTATGAATGGTATTTACCAACCAATGTCATATGCTATATATCTTTGTACTCACATATAAAATGACACCTGATGGAGAAAGACAAATACAACCTTTCACGATTTGTAGATGCGCAAGCTGACATATATCAGATTGCGTTACAAGAATTGCAGGAGGGACGGAAACGCTCTCACTGGATGTGGTATATATTTCCACAACTGAAGCGTCTGGGGCATTCTTATAATGCAAAATATTATGGTTTATCCGGGATTGAGGAGGCTTCGGTGTATCTTCAGGCTCCAACTCTTGGCACACGATTGCGGGATGTCTCGGAGGCAATACTTGCTTTGCCAACGAATGACGCACGCGAAGTATTCGGTGGCATCGACTCTATGAAGTTGCGTTCCTCGATGACACTCTTCGATGCGGTATCGCCGGATGACATATTCGCTCGCGTCCTCGAAAAGTTCTTTGATGGTAAACGAGATAACAAAACGTTATGTTTAATTCGATAAACACTATTTATTCTTCTTGACTTCAACAATAAAGTCTTGACTCCAAAAGAAAAGCTATGATAAAAAACTTCAAAAAGTTCTCTGACCGATGAAACACTTATCACTTTTCCTAATGATCGGTATAGCTTGCTTGTTTGGCTGCTCAAAATCAGAACAGACGGTTTCAAGTGACAGAGCAAATGACACAATGGCTTATGATAAATCTGATATTACAGGAACTTGGCTATTGGTTGAGTTTGGCTCACCAATACCATCACCAAATGAGACTATAACTTTCGCCGTGAACGGCAACTTCTTTGATTCGATGGAAGATGGACCGTTTTCTTATGACATTAAGGACAACAGGTTGGTTATTGAAGATTTCGGCTGGGGCAAACAAGAGTTTAATATCATCAAACTTACAAGAGATTCGTTATATATCCAACAATACAGACAGCAGATTTATTCCGACAGCATAGACAAGATATTGCAAGATGAACCAATAGAGAAATATGTTAGGTTTAGGCATAATTTTGAACGATGAAAATTGCCACACTTTTATTCGGCATTTCATCACTATATCAGCAATTTGAAAACAGCGATATCTTAAAATATTATACAACAAGCCGAAAGATGAAATTTCGCCACCAATGTCTGACAAGTTGGTGGTGTTGCCTTTGGTTATTTATTGTAATTTTTCTTTGATTTAATAACTGATTCGCACTTTCAAATCTTTTTCCGTATCTTTGTAGGCTAAATATTTTGTGATGATTCGAACGATTGGCAAATATATTTGTGCGGTCGCTGTGCTTGTTGCCGCGGCGGCGTGTCATCGTGCTTCTTCGGATGGCGACGAACGGCCGGTACTTGTGGTAAGCATCGAGCCGCAGCGTGCTTTGCTTCAGCAGATTGTCGGCGACCGCTACCGCGTGGTGTCGCTGATGCCCAAAGGCGAGAATCCCGAAGTCTACGAGCCGTCGATGATGCAGCGTCGCGACATCGACAACTGTGCGGCTTACTTCACAATCGGGCATTTCCCGTTTGAAGAAAGCATCGCCGAATCGGCCGGCAGAGGTGTCAACATTGTTTGCTCCACCGAGGGCATCAAGCCGGTCTACGGCACGCACGGTCACGAACACAATCACGGCGATAACTCACACGTACATAGCCACAGCCACGATGCCGCCGATCCGCATATGTGGACATCGGTGCGCAATATGCGCCGTATGGCCGACGTGATGACGCAGGCGATGGTTCGAATCGATGCCGGCAACGCCGCTGAGTACACCAAGCGGCAGCGAGCTATCGATGCTTACCTCGATTCGCTCGACGCGACTTTCACTGCACGCCTGTCGGCTGTCGCACCGACTACATTCCTGATGTGGCATCCGTCGCTGAGTTACTTCGCCCGCGACTACGGCCTCGAGCAGATGTCGGTCGGCTACGACAACAAGGAAGTGTCGATCGGTCGTCTTCGCGAAGTCATCGACGAAGCGCGTGCCGACAGTGTCCGTGTGTTCTTCTTTCAGGAGTTTTACGATATGCGCCAATCAGAAGCTATCAGCCAAGGCGTCGGCGCACGTCTCGTTCCCGTCAACCTTGCCGCCTACGACTGGGAGGCGCAGTTAAATACCATTGTCGATGAACTTACACGACGTTGAACTCCACCTCGGCACTTGTTGTCATCACCCCGCCCCTGTTGTAGTGACGCTCAACGCCACCGATGAGCCGCTTATCGAGTTGCGCGACGTGTCGATGTATCGCGAGGACCGCTTGATTCTCGACCGCATCAACCTCACTGTTCATCGCGGCGACTTCGTGGCAATCACAGGACCGAACGGCGGCGGCAAGACTACGATGCTCCGTATCATCCTCGGGCTACTGCGCCCGTCGGCCGGTGAAGTGTCGTTTGTCGGCGGACGGCCGCGCATAGGCTACCTGCCGCAGAAGAATCAGATCGACGCCCATTTCCCATTGTCGGTGCGCGACGTCATCACCTCCGGTCTGCTCGGCATCGACGGATTGTCGAAGACGGAATCCCGTGCTATGGTCGACGCCGCTCTTACCAAAGTGGAGATGGTCGACCTCGCCGACCGACCTATCGGTCGCCTCTCCGGCGGCCAGTTGCAGCGAGCATTGCTCGGTCGCGCCATAGTGGCAAATCCTCGTGTGCTCGTATTCGACGAGCCGCTCAGCTACGTCGACAAGCACTTTGAAAGCCACATATATCGCCTCATCGCCGAAATGGCGCCGCAGTGCACCACACTGCTCGTGTCGCACGAGATGAGTACAATCGACGCTATGGCCAATCGCCATCTCATCGTCGACCGCACCGTCACAGAGTGTCATGCTGCACGCCACATAGCCCTGAGCACCTGCGAAGATTAATCAAACATAACCAAATATATACTGAATAAATTTCATGGAAACTACGAAACAACGCGCACAATTCGCACCGGATACAGACGAAGTATTTGAAAACTATACAGAGGAAGATGCTCGCTTTATGCAGATGGCAATTGACCTCTCGGCCGAAAATGTCGACAATGGCGGCGGCCCGTTCGGCGCAGTCATCGTTCGCGACGGCAAGATCGTGGCTACCGGCGTCAACCGCGTCACGGCCAACAACGACCCTACGGCACATGCCGAGGTGTCGGCCATTCGTGCCGCCTGCGCAGCCGTCGGTGACTTCAAACTCACGGGTTGTACTGTCTATTCATCGTGTGAACCGTGCCCGATGTGTCTCAGCGCACTCTATTGGGCAGGCGTGGAACGCATATGCTACGGCAACACCAAGGCCGATGCAAAAGCCATCGACTTCGACGACTCATTCATCTACGACCAACTCGACCTGCCGCGTTCGCAGCGCTCAATCCGTTGCGACCACTTCATGCGCACTCAAGCCCTCGTCGCATTCAAAAAATGGGACGAGAAGACCGACAAAGTCGAGTACTAAAATAAATTGTAATTATTCCACATCCATATTGGCGGCGAGGCGCTGGCGCACTACTTCGTACATCAGTACGCCGGCGGCTACGCTGACGTTGAGCGAGCCTATGTGGCCGAACATCGGAATTGCCACCTTGGTGTCGCACAGTTGCATCACCTCGTCGGAGATGCCCACGTCTTCCGCACCCATCACGAGTGCTGTCGGGCCGGTATAGTCGGCCTTGGTGTAGTTGATATCGGCTTTCTCGGACACGGCTACTACGTTGAAGCCGCTGTCCTTGAGGAAGCGAACCGCAGATGCTATGCTGCGTTCGCGGCACACCGGCAAGGTGTGGAGCGCACCGGCCGAAGTCTTGATGGCGTCGCCGCCCACCGATACAGAACCGCGTTCGGCGATGATGAGGCCGTTGACGCCGCAGCACTCCGCAGTGCGGGCGATAGCGCCGAAGTTGCGCACGTCGGTGATGCCGTCGAGCACGACTACAAACGGCAGTATGCCTTCATCGTACAGACCCGTGACAAGGCTGCCGAGATTCCAGTATGTCACGGCCGACATCATGGCAATGGCGCCTTGATGGTTCTTGCGGCATATGCGATTGAGGCGCTCGACCGGCACACGCTGAGCCACGATGTGATGCTCGCGTATCAGGCCGAAGAGCTCTCCGGCCAAGTCGCCTTGGAGGTCTTTTTTGATGAAGAGTTTGTCGATTTGTTTACCTTCTTTTATTGCTTCGATTATGGCACGCAGGCCATAGATGTAGTCGTTGGCGTCCATTGAGAGTGGGGTGGTTGTAGAGTTTATACGTTGTCGATGAGCGAGCGAGCGGCGGCGAGCGCAGCAGGGTCGTCGGCCTGTCCGCCGAGCATCGATGCTATTTCGTGCAGTCGCTCGGTGTCGTCGAGTCGACAGATGAATGTTTCCGTGGATGTTTCGTTGTCGCGTTTGAACACCTTGAAGTGGGTGTTGCCGCAGGCTGCGACAGCCGGCAGGTGGGTGATGGCAAACACTTGAATATGCTTGGAGATAGACTTCATAAGTCGTCCCATACGCATTGCCACGTCGCCCGACACGCCCGTGTCGATTTCATCGAAGATAATTGTCGGCAAGTCGATACGCCCTGCAAGGGTAGATTTCAGCGCGAGCATCACGCGCGATATTTCGCCGCCCGATGCTCCTGCGCCGATAGGTATCGGTGTCTGATTCTTGTTGAATGCAAAGAGGAATGCCACGGTGTCGATGCCGTCGGGATTGAGTTTGCCTGTGGTCAATTGTATATCGACGACTATGTTTGCCAGTCCGAGCGGCTTGGCTCGGTCTTTCAGTTCGGCGGCAAGGCTTGCGGCAGCGGCAGCACGGCGTTCGGATATGCGCCCTGCAAGGTCGAGGGCCTTGCGTTTGAGTGCGCGAGCCTCCTTTTCGAGCTCGCCGAGCACGTTGTCTGCGTCGTTGAGCGCGGCGATGCGAGCCGACAGGTCATCGCGCAGGGCGATGAGTTCGTCGCACGACTGCACCTTGTGTTTCGATTTCAGGAATGCGAGGTCTTTGAGGCGGTCGTCGATGTCGGCCAATACGATGCCGTTGTCAAGCGAGCCGGAGGCCATTTCCACTACCGCATCGGCGATGTCTTCAATTTCGATCTGTGCATGCTTCAGCCGTTCGGTCAGCTGAGCCGCTTTCGGATCTGTCGAGCCGAGCCGTTCGAGGGCATATAGTGCCGTTGTGAGCAGGTAGCACACGTTGGCATCGCCGCTGCGCAGTGCTTCGGCAGCTTCGGCGCGATTCTGTGCGGCGTCCTCATCGGCTGCGACGACAGCTCGCTGTGCTTCGAGGTCGGTATCCTCGTGCGGCTGCAGGTTGGCATTGTTGAGTTCGTCGAGTTGGTATTGTATGAAGTCGGCATCTGTGCGCGTGCGCTCTATGGCGTCGCGTGTGCCGGCAAAGCGTCGCAGTGCGTGCTTGTAGTCGGCATAGATGCCGTGGTACTGCTCCACAAGGTCGGCGTTGTCGGCAAGAGAGTCGAGCACGGCCAACTGATAATTGCTGTCGGCAAGCAGCATATTGTTGTGCTGCGAGTGGATGTCGAAGAGTAGGGCGGCAACGCCGTGCATCACATCGAGCGTCACAGGCGTGTCGTTGATAAATGCCCGCGAGCGTCCCGACGGCTGTATTTCGCGGCGCATGATTACTTCCGAGCCTTCGTCGGGAATGTCGGCGTCCTTGAATATCGGCGCGAGAGCTTTCGATGTGTCTTCGCCTACCGAGAATATTGCTTCCACGACCGAACGGGCATCGGGGGCTTTTATAGCCTTGGTATCGGCGCGGTTGCCTTGCAGAAGTCCGAGTGCGCCGAGGATTATCGATTTGCCGGCACCCGTCTCGCCCGTGATGATATTGAACCCCGAAGTCGGATTTACTTCGATGTCCTTAATCAAGGCGTAGTTGGTTATGCGCAAATCGGTTATCATTTTTCGCTGCCGTTTTTTATCTTGGTGAGGTCGGCGTCTTCGGCCGGGTATACTGGCTGCAGCAGGTTGTAGACCTTGGTGCGCTCTTCGGCCGGAGCCTTGGAGTAGACGTTGACCAACTCTGCCATCTTGGCGTCCTTGAACATCGACAGGAACACCGACATCGGCTGAGCGGAATATACCGTCGTCACGGCATCGAGCGATTCGGTGATGGAGGCGCGGCCCTTGTCGGGCGACAGTGCCATCTGATCGAGCCCGAGACGGTGATATTTGTAGAGCATGCCGCGTGCAGCTTCGCCAACGCGACCTTCGGTGAACGCCGTGACAACGGCACTGCGGTTCTTGGTGTCCTCGAAGGCTTTCCAACCCGTCTCGCCCGATGACTGAGCCATCTGCACGATAGATTTCAGGCGTTCCCAATACGGATCGCCGCCGTTCGGAGCGAACGAATCGAAGTCAACGGCAAGAATCAGGTAGGCATAGTAGTTGAGAATGGCCGTAATCTGATTTTCCATCGAGTTGACCGTGAAATTAAGCGGTTCGCCCTCGGTGTAGGTGAAGTCAATCTTGGAGTCTTTGAAATTAATCAAAGTCGTGGTGTACGAACTGTTGTAGACCGGGCGGGTCGACTGCACTTGCAAGTCGCCTTTGATAGTACCGGCGTCGTCGTACTCCTTGATGGTGAAGAACAAGCGGCATTCAATCTTCTCGTTGGTGTAGAACTGGGCGGATGTGAACGTCGTGGTGTTCATATAGTCGCTGACGGCCTCTTGCAGCGTTTCGAATATCGACTTGTTGGTGCCGCTGAGTTGGTCGGTGTTGAATTCGACACTGCAATTCAATTCCTGAGCCGCAGCGCGTGATGTGCAGGCAATCAGGAATAAAATCATAAGTATGCGGCTTATAGACTTCATAGCGTGGCGATATTGTCGAAAATGTCGGTGGCAACCTGTTGCTTCGAACACAGGTCGAAGTCGGCGGCGTCGCGGCCGTCGGCAAACAGCAGCGTTATCTTATTGGTGTCGGTGCCGAAGCCTGCGCCCTTGTCGCGCAGCGAGTTGAGCACAATCATATCGAGATGCTTGCACACGAGTTTGTCGGCAGCGTGCGAGCGTTCGTTGTCGGTTTCGAGAGCGAAGCCCACGAGAATCTGACCGGGGCGTTTCATATCGCCGAGCGAAGCTGCGATGTCGGGATTTTTTACCAACTTTATGGTAGGTATTTCTT
>CALKKU010000058.1 GCA_937995285.1 uncultured Bacteroidales bacterium
GTAATAAACTAATTATCTTATAATTATGAGCTTAAACATCGTTGTGCTTGCCAAGCAGGTTCCCGACACCCGCAACGTAGGCAAAGATGCTATGAAGGCCGATGGTACGATTAATCGTGCCGCGCTGCCTGCAATTTTCAATCCCGAAGACCTTAATGCCCTCGAGCAGGCTCTGCGTCTGAAAGATGCAAACCCCGGTTCTACGGTAACAATTCTTACCATGGGTCTCCCCAAAGCGGCCGAAGTAATTCGCGAAGCGATCTATCGCGGTGCCGACGGCGGTATAGTATTGACCGACCGCGCACTCGGTGGTGCTGATACATTGGCAACATCGTATTCACTCGCCCAGGCGGTGAAGAAAATCGGCAACTACGACATCATCCTCGGCGGTCGCCAGGCGATCGACGGTGACACAGCACAGGTTGGCCCCCAAATTGCCGAAAAACTCGGTATTCCGCAGGTAACATATGCTGAAGAAATCGTAGAACTCAAAGACGGCAAGGTAACTGTAAAACGCCGTCTTGAACACGGCCTCGAAACCGTTGTTGCTCCGCTGCCATGTGTCGTAACTGTTAACGGTTCGGCAGCTGATTGCCGTCCTCGCAATGCCAAGCGCGTTATGAAATACAAACGTGCCGTGTCGCCGAGCGAAAAGGCTGCTCTTGACGAAGCACAACAGGCATTTGTTGATGCTCACGAATACCTTCAACTGAAAGAGTGGGGCGCAGCGTTTGTAGAAGCTGATCCCGAACAAATCGGTTTCCCCGGTTCGCCAACGAAGGTTAAGGCTGTGGAGAATGTAGTATTCACAGCAAAAGATGCACGCCACCTCGAAAATGATGACGCCGCAATCGAAGAACTCATCAAAGAACTCATCACCAATCACACTATCGGTTAATTAAGGCCGACCATACACTGATAATAAAATGGCAGATAAAAACAATCTTATAGTTTACTGCGAGATTGACGAAGGCCGTATTGCCGATGTCAGCCTTGAACTTCTTACCAAAGGTCGCAAACTCGCCGACCGTCTTGGCGTAAAACTCGAAGCCCTCGTGATTGGCTCTAATCTGGAAGGGGTTGAAAAACAAGTGTTCCCTTATGGAGCAGATGTTGTTTACAAGGTCGATGACAAGCGTCTCTATCCTTATACATCCAATCCTCATGCAGCCGTGCTGATCAACCTTTTCAAGGAAATTCAGCCGCAGGTAGCTCTTATGGGTGCAACTTGCATCGGTCGCGACCTCGGTCCACGTGTTTCATCGGCTCTTCACTCGGGCCTTACAGCAGACTGTACATCGCTCGAAATCGGTGACCACACCGATGCCAAGACCAAAAAGGAATATCACGACTTGCTCTATCAGATTCGCCCTGCATTCGGCGGCAACATTGTGGCAACAATCGTCAATCCCGAATGTCGTCCGCAGATGGCTACCGTACGTGAAGGCGTCATGAAGAAGGAAGTCTTTGATCCCAACCACAAGGGTGAAGTCATCAATCTCGATCCGTCGAAGTACGTATCCGACACCGATTTTGTTGTTGAGATCATAGACCGTCAGATTGCAAAATCGAAGGTCAACATCAAGAATGCTCCCATCATCGTAGCTGGCGGCTATGGTGTCGGTTCAAAGGAAAACTTCCAGTTGCTCTTCGACCTTGCCAATACACTTGGCGGCGAAGTCGGCGCATCACGTGCTGCTGTCGATGCAGGTTTCATTGAACATGAACGTCAGATCGGTCAGACAGGTGTGACCGTTCGTCCGAAACTTTACATCGCCTGCGGTATCTCCGGCCAGATTCAGCACATTGCAGGCATGCAGGAAAGTTCGATCATCATATCGATCAACAACGACCCCAATGCGCCTATCAACGCCATTGCCGACTATGTAATCACCGGCAATATGGAAGATATCGTTCCCAAACTCATCAAATATTACAAGAAGAACTCTAAGTAAAAAGCCATGGCTAATTTCTATACAGATAATCCCGACCTGCGTCACCATCTGAATCATCCGATGATGCGCAAAATCGTTGAACTCAAAGAACGCAACTATTCCGATGCGGAAAAGTTTGACTATGCGCCGCTCAACTTTGAAGACGCTATGGACAACTACGACCGCGTGCTTGATATAGTTGGTGAACTTTGCGGCGACATCATCGCAGAAAATGCAGCTGATGTCGACCACCAGGGCGCATCGTGTGGCAACGGCCATGCTTACTATGCCGACGGCACCGTAAAGAATCTCGAAGCATGTCGCCATGCCGGCCTTATGGGTATGGCAATGCCTCGTCGTTTCGGAGGTCTTAACTTCCCGATCACTCCTTATATTATGGCTGCTGACATCGTCAGCCGTGCAGACACCGGTTTTGAAAACCTTTGGGGTCTTCAGGACTGTGCCGAGACACTCTATGAGTTCGGCTCGGAAGAACAGCGCGAACGCTACATTCCCCGTGTATGCGCAGGCGAAACAATGTCTATGGACCTCACTGAGCCTGATGCAGGTTCCGACCTCCAGTCAGTTATGCTCAAGGCCACACAGAAAGAAGATGGCACTTGGGTTCTCAACGGCGTAAAACGCTTTATCACGAACGGTGACTCCGACATTCACCTCGTTCTTGCCCGTTCGGAAGACGGAACAAAGGACGGCCGCGGTCTGTCAATGTTCATTTATGACAAGCGTAAAGGCGGTGTGACAGTTCGTCGCATCGAAAACAAGATGGGTATCAAGGGTTCACCCACATGTGAACTTGTATACAAGAACGCTCCCGCCGAACTTTGCGGCTCGCGTCGTATGGGGCTTATCAAATACGTAATGGCTCTGATGAACGGTGCTCGTCTCGGTATCGCCGCTCAAAGCGTCGGCGTAAGCGAACTCGCTTACCGCGAAGCGTTGGCATATGCCAAGGACCGCCGTCAGTTTGGCAAGGCAATCATCGAATTCCCTGCAGTTGCAGAAATGATTGCCGTAATCAAAGCTAAACTCGATGCATCGCGCTCGCTCCTTTACGAATGCGCTCGCTACGTAGACCTCTACAAAGCATATGATGACATCGCTCGCGAACGTAAGCTTACGCCTGATGAACGTCAGGAAGCAAAGCACTACAACCGCATTGCCGATGCCCTCACTCCTATGGCCAAGGGTATGGGCAGCGAATACTGCAACCAGAATGCGTACGACTGCATTCAGGTTCACGGTGGTTCAGGCTTCATGAAGGATTATGCTTGTGAACGCATTTATCGCGACGCTCGCATCACTTCGATCTATGAAGGCACCACACAGCTTCAGGTCGTAGCGGCAATCCGCCACGTCACCACAGGTACATACAAGAGCCTTATGGAAGCATATGCAGCACAGGATGTTCCCGAATCGCTCGCAGCCGTAAAGGCTCGCATCGCGCACCTTGTTGAACTTTACGATGCCGCAGTAGCCAAGGTTACTGCATCAGACAACACAGCATATGCAGATATGATGGCACGTCGCCTTGTTGAAATGGCCGGCAACATCATTATGTCGTATCTGCTCCTCGGCGACGCAGCCCGCAATACGGACTTCACCAAGTCGCTCAACGTGTATGTAAATCTTGCAGCTTCGGAAGTTGCACGTCATGCTGAATTTGTAAATTCGTTCGACGCATCACAACTCGAAAACTACAACATCTGATAATTCGCAATTATCAATAAAATAACGCCGCTCGAAATCATTCGGGCGGCGTTATTTTTTTAGTGCTCAGAAAAAATCAGAGAGCCAAAAGTTCTTCGATTTTAGCGCGGAACACTTCTTCGCTCTGTGAACCGGCAAGGCGAATAGCTGTCTTCTGTCCGTTCTTGAAGAATACAAATGCCGGAATCGACATAATGCGATTTTCAGCGGCAAAATCGGAATTTTCTTCAACGTTGTATTTGCCAATAACTACACGGCCTTCATATTCAGCAGCGAGTTTCTCCACGATTGGGGTCATAGCGACACACGGGCCGCACCATGTTGCCCAAAAATCGACAACCACGGGCTTGCCGGTGGCTATCGTTTCCTTGACGTTTTCGTCGGTAAATGTAAATGCCATTTTATTATGTATTTAAATTGATATTTAATTAGTCATATTGGTTAACTTACTTTTTGGAAAGCAAATTGAATATTGTTATCCTCCAAATCCGCAATCAACTTTCTGTCGATGTTGATACGTGATTTGGCGCCGAGAGTCACCGATCGGTTGATCTGCGGGTCGTATATCTTAAACAACAATCTGAGCCCGCTTTTTTCATCGTCTTTGACGAGATTTTTTGATACGATATCGCGAATTGCATCTTGTGATTCGGTTGTCAGCATTGAGATTGTAATTGAATCGAGCAACTTGTTATGCACCTGATCAAGAGGAACAACACCGGTAATATTGAAACGAATCTCTCCCGAGCGATTAGCTTTGTAGATGCCACGAATCATCACGGCACTACCGGCCATCAACAGATGGCCGAATTGATTTATCATTTCTTCGAAAACGATAAACTCGGTTGCCGCGGAGAAGTCTTCAATTTTCACGACAAGCATCTTCTTGCCCTGACGAGTGATACGTTCGTTACGTTCGGTCACAATGCCACCGAAGTTGACTTCAAGGCCATCGGTAGGCGCGAGTTCTTCGCGCTGAGCCAATGTAATGCTCATGCCATAATTCAGGTCGAGATAATAGTCATCGAGCGGATGTGCAGAGAGGTACATACCGACGAGTTCGCGTTCTTTGTCGAGTTTGACAATCGGTGTCCAATCCACTACGTGGTTGATTTTAGGACGGGCCTCAGTGTTGAGCTGGTCGTCTTCGAAATCGAACAACGATGCCGAACTTTCGCGCTGAGCCTTCTGATGGAGAGCACCATACCTCAACAGTTGCTCGGGAATGCTGTCGCCGGGACGCTCACCCGGATCATCCACGAGGTCTTCGCGTTTGTAATCCTCAAAGCAATCGAATGCCCCGGCAAGCGCAAGGTTTTCAAATACACGTCGGTTGATTGAGGTTGACGGAACGCGTTCCACAAATTCAAAAACATCTTTGAACGGTTCTTTGCCTCGAGCCTTTACAATTTCATCGACAACGGTATCGCCGATACCGCTAATTGCCGACAGGCCGAAGCGTATATCACCGATGGAAGTTACACCGAAATCGCGTACGGATTCATTGACATCCGGGCCTTTAACCTTTATGCCCATTGCCTTACATTCGTCCATAAAGCCTACGAGCTTGGTCGAATCGGCGCGGTTATGTGTAAGCACGGCGGCCATATACTCAGCGGGGTAGTGTGCTTTAAGATAACCGGTCTGGTATGCCACCCATGAATAGCATGTGGCATGACTCTTATTGAACGCGTATGATGCGAACTTCTTCCAGTCGTTCCAGATTTTTTCCAAGACTTCGCGCGGATGCCCGTTCTTGACGCCGCCCTCGTAGAACAACGCTTCGAGAGCGTTCATCTTGTCAATTAGTTTCTTACCCATAGCCTTGCGCAAAGTATCGCTCTGACCACGTGTGAAACCGGCAAGAAGGCGCGACAAGAGCATCACCTGTTCCTGATATACTGTAACACCGTAGGTGTCTTTCAGATAGCGCTCCATAATGGGAATGTCGTAGACAATCGGCGAACGGCCATGCTTACGCGCAATAAAATCCGGAATATAATCCATAGGTCCGGGACGATACAAGGCATTCATCGCTATAAGATCTTCGAACTTCGACGGTTTAAGTTCGCGAAGATATTTCTGCATACCGGCCGACTCGAACTGGAATGTACCGATTGTTCGGCCCTGGCTATACAGTTCATATGTCGCTTTATCATCGATAGGGATATTATCAATATCTACATCGATGCCGCGAGCTCGCTTGATGTTTGCAAGAGCCGTCTTTATGATGGAAAGGGTTTTCAGGCCCAAGAAGTCCATCTTGATGAGGCCGGTTTCTTCGATAACGCTGCCTTCGTACTGCGTCACGAGCAATTTGCCTTCGACCTTATCATCGGCTGTAGATACAGGGACCCAATCGCTCACCGGGTCTCGGCAAATAATTACACCGCAAGCATGTACACCTGTATTGCGCACATTACCTTCGAGCATTTTGGCATAGCGCAGCGTCGACTTAATAGTTGAGTTGGCTGTCTGAAGTTCCGTCTTGAAATCGTTGACATACTCATAGCAATTGGCCAATGTCGGCTTCAATTCCTTGCCGTCCTTCATCGGCATATGCGGCGGAATGAGTTTGGTAAGTCGATTCGACTCGGATATCGGCAGGTTCTCTACACGAGCGACATCTTTGATAGCCGACTTCGCAGCCATCGTGCCGTATGTGATAATGTGAGCCACATTGGGCTCACCATATTTTTCAGTTACATATTTGAGAACCTTGGCACGGCCGTCATCGTCGAAGTCGACATCAATATCAGGCAACGAGATACGGTCGGGATTGAGGAATCGTTCGAACAGGAGATCGTATTTCAAAGGGTCAATCTGAGTAATTCCCAAACAATATGCTACGACAGAACCTGCGGCCGAACCACGGCCCGGGCCGATACTTACATCGAGTTTCTCGCGGCCGGCTCTGATAAAATCCTGCACAATGAGGAAGTAGCCCGGGAAACCCATGGTCTTCATGATGTGCAACTCGAAGTTGATGCGCTCGTCGACTTCTTCGCTCAGTGGCGTCGGATAGCGCTTGGCTGCGCCTTCGTAAGCCAAATGACGAAGATAATCGGCCTCAAACTTGATACGATACAACTTCTCATAACCGCCAAGTTTGGCGATCTTGGCTTCTGCTTCAGCCTGCGACAGAACCACGTTGCCGTGCTCGTCGCGAGTAAATTCGTTGAACAGATTTTCCTCCGTAAGGCGTTGGCGATATTCTTCTTCTGTGCCGAAACTCTCAGGAATGGCATAGTTGGGCATAATCGGCTCGTGGTCGATTGAATATAGTTCAACTTTGTTTACGATTTCGAGCGTGTTGGATATTGCTTCGGGAAT
>CALKKU010000059.1 GCA_937995285.1 uncultured Bacteroidales bacterium
TACGAGATCTAGTACGGTCTCGTGGGCTCGGAGATGTGTATAAGAGACAGTAGTTATATCGGAAGTTATATTCCCCGTCGAATGCCGGGTCGATTGCCACGCCGCCGGCGGCGTGCACCGTCAGGAAGTTGCCCTCGACGATGGTGAGCTTGTTGCGCACGAGCGGCACGTCGACCGGATTGGTACGCGACAGCAGCGAGTTGTCGCGGTCGTAGACCTCAATCACTATCGTGACGGTCGATTCGTGGCCGTTGACAAACACGTAGTCGAAGCCGAGTTGCACGTCGGAGTTGTCGATTTGCAGCATCGCGCCGTCGAACGTCACGCCCGTCCAGGCATCGGCCGGTCGGTTGGTGAACATGTTGAACGAGCACGGCATGAAGCCCTGATAGTAGAATTTCACGGTGTATTCGCCCGGTTCGATGCGGCTCGGAGCCTCGACTGGCACTGCCGCCGCGTCGGCATCGGCTTGTGCCTGTGCCAGGCGGTGTTCGTAGACGTATTGGAGGAATTTCACCACGTCCTTCGAGATGACCTTGAACTTGCCCAGCGGGCGCTCCATCATCACCGTGGCGCGGTTCTCGACCGTTTGCCCGGTGGTGTTCGATGTATATTCGGTGTTGGCATACACCGTCGCCGTCTGTTCGCCTCGGAAGCAGTCGCGCCAATCGGTGCAGCCCGTGTATGCGGCTTTGTCGGCGAGGATTATCTCCTCGAAGTCGTCGGCTGTGTAGTAGAGATTGCTCTGCGAACCGTGATCGACGAAGTCGGTCCACACCAGGAAGCGGTATTCGCCCGGCACGAGGTTGAGCCGTGCCGTGTAGTTGTAGTCGCTAAGGTCGCTCTTCGTCAGCGTGAAGGTGTAGTCGGCCATGCGCTCGCCGCGCGAGCTGCCGTCGATGCGGTAGGCTTTGATTATGTAGCGAATGTCGTGGTCGCCGTCGCCGCGGTTCGTGGTGTAATCCACTGTCTGATAGAACCCCATTTGTAACGCGTCGCTGAAGTCGAGCGTCAGATAGAAGGGCGCCGACTGCTCGTCCTCGGGAAATTCGTGGACACATCCTGTCGGGGCAATCATCATTATTGCAGCCACCAAGGTCATGATAATATGTCGTCGCAACGTCTTCATCACTTTCGGCGGTTGAGGTTGAAACGATAGGCTATGGTCACCGCAGCGTTGTCGATGCCATAGAACGTACGGCTCTCGGTGCGGGTCAATCGGCCGTTGGGTTCGTTGTGGAACACGTCGTATTTCAGACGATATACGCCGTAGCCGGCGGCCAGTTCGAGCCACCAGCGGCCGTTGTGCGATATCGGTGTGCGCCAGCCGATCGACAGGCCGCCGCCAAGTGCCGGCGTGCGGCCGTCCTTATCCTGATAGCGCCAATCGCCGTTCTTGGCATAGTTGTACCATGCCAATCCGCCGTGGATGCCCACATGGAAGCGATTGCCGAGCCACAGACGCAACTCAGGCTCTACGGCCAGGGTGCGGAATTTGCGGGTGTCGCTGAAGTAGTTCCACCCCGACCAATATACGGGCAGGGTGACGCTCCAGCGCGGCGACCATTGGTATTCGACGGCAATGTTGGTGATTGCCATACCCCAACCTACAAGGTTGGTCTTCAGGTCGATATGGGGCGTAAACTCGTCATAGACGGGCTGAGCGACGGAGTCGATTGTCACCACTGCCGGCGGCAGCACGGGGCGCGGTTCGGGATATGCGATTGTGTCCTCGGCCGGCTCAGGCTCGGCCTCGTCGTCCGCATCGGGCTGCGGCTTCACTACGGGGGTATAGGCGATTTCGGCAGTGGCCGTGCGCATGGCGGGGAACACCTCGCGCAGCATGCGGTGCCACGTGGTGCGCGGCAGTTGGCGCTGCATCTGCGGCACGCGCGAATCGATGGTGCGCCCCTTACCGTAGCGCACCATCTGCGAGTCGGCCTTTATTATGTCGATAATCTGCTGCTTTTCATTGAGTTCGCTTGCTTCGATAAGTCGGGCGAGGTAGGCCCAATCGATATATACCGTGTCGGGAATATTGACCAGGCGGCTGTCGACGCCGTAGTTCGACACTATGTAGTCGCACAGTGCGCGGCAGCGGGCGTCGGCCAGCACGCGGTTCACTCCCGCACTGCCTTCGGGCGATGCAAAGCCGCTGATAGTCACCGAGTCGAGCACGGCGGCGCTGTCGGCGATGAGGCCGAACACGTCGCGCATACGCGCCAACTCCTCCGCATTGCCATCGGCGAGCGTGTCGAGGCTCGACGACGATACGGGGAATCCCACGCCAACGCGCACCGTGTCGGGCGACTTGGCGACAGCGACTACCGTCGCTGCTATGAGGATGATTGTGGCTACTATGCCTGTCCGTGGCATTGTGCTATGTTTGGTTTTAGTTTTATGGTTGTCTTGCCCGGCGGGGCAAGGTGTTGGTTCGATTCAAGTTCGGCAATAATCTCAGAAAGAGGATAAACCCCGCGAGCGGACGCTTATCAGGCGCAAATTTAGAGCACGTTTTTCACAAATCCAAACATTTTGCAATAAATTTTTGCCGCGATGTATCAAAATGTCAAAATTCGTATCAAAATCGGGGGGGGGTAACACATTGAATATCAATAATATAGCCGTAAAAGTTAAATATTGTTACAAGTCTGTCACACCCCTCACCCAAAATTGTAACATCAGCCACGTCGCCGGCGAATGGGTGTAGGGGCGAGCCTGTGGCCCGCCAAAAACGCCCGCCCGAAAACACAAGGCCACATGCCGGAAAAATCTCCCACAGATTGCACAGATTTGCACAGATATTTTTTATGGATGATGCGACAACCTGTAGCGGCATGCGTTCCGCATGCCCGCCGTGCCGCCCGTCGCGAAATCGTCAATCAGTACGGACGTGCCTCGGGCACGTTTTGAACGTAAAACGTTATGCGATACAATGAATTATCCGTGCAAATCTGTGAGATCTGTGGGGGATTAAAATATTGTGGCACAAATACTTGCGTTTAAAACGTGCCAAAGGCACGTCCGTACAGGCCGGCCGTTTTGCCGTGTGCACAGCAGGCATGCGAAACGCATGCCGCTACATCCAATATCGTCGTGCAATGCCCGACAAAAAAATCTGTGAAAATCTGTGAGATCTGTGGGAGATTAAAATTAAATTTTGGTCGCGGCGACCAAAATTCGGGGGCGGCGGGCGACGGCCGTTGTAACTTTGCAGTGCAATTGCATTGCGGCGTTTCCCGCGCCGCCTGATTATCAATCTTATAAATCTTATCAATATTATAAATCACACATTATGAACCTTAAAGCTTCTCTCATGCCGGCGCGAGGCGCCTCTGCATCAAATCCCTGCGTACTGCGTTGTCACAATCTCGCTCCGGCTGAGGGCGATATCCTGCGTCCCGCCCGACTGCCGTTGCGCACCCACACCGGCGGTTGGCGACCGTGGACCTCAGTCGACCTCGCCGACGGCGGCAGTGTGCCACTCGCACGCTCCGGCGACAAAATCGGCATCCTCAGCGGCTCCATTGCCTTGTCGGCAGTGACAATCGACGGCACGATTCGCTATACCTACACATTCACCGGCGGCATGGACATCACCACCGACACGGCGTCGTATCGTCTCACGGTCACCCGCACCCGCCTCACGTTACAGCGGCTCACCGAGCGCGTGTTTCCGTCGGTGCGAGCCGTTGCCGCGCAGTCGGTGTCGGCCACGCTGCCGTCGATTCACCTCTCAGCCGATTATTCCGACGGCTCGCTGCTGAGCCGCTCCGATCTCCGTGCCATTTCCGATGCCATGAACACGCTCTACGACGACCTCGACACCGCCGCCCGCGACAAAGGGCTGTGGTGGATGCCCGTCGTGGTGCGGCTGGTGGCACGCAACAGTCGCGGCATAGTGCTGTGGCAGTCGGCGCCGCAACTGTTGCTGCACCCCGGCGGCGAGCAGTGGGGCGGTTCGGTGGCGCTGTCGTCCAACGACTCGCGCAATACGCTGCCCTCGACTGTCAGCGCCTCCGCGTGGCAGATGCAGGTGAGCGGCCGACGCTCGCTCGCCTCTGACATTGTCACCGTCGACGTGCAGGCCACGCCGATGCTACACTATGCCGACACCGCGCGTCAGGGCACGGCCCGACTGCGCAGCCGTGCCGACGAACACACGTTCTGCACCGCCTCGGTGGCGCGGTCGCCGTTCGCCTTGTGGCCCGGTATGTCGGCGTCGCGCCGCTCGGTGGTGTCGGATCTCATTGCCCGCTTCGACTCCTTGGCTTCGACCGTCGCCACAATCGTCGTGCCCTCTAACGACGATGAGTGGGCAGTCACCGTCGATGCCCGAGCCGCCACGACTGCTGCCGACGATGTCGCCGCCGTCCGCACGGCTATGCGTCGCCGCCCCGTGTATCATGCGGCGTGGCAGGCGTGGCTCGGCGCTCCCCATCACGTATTTTACGACCTTCAGGCCGCCGGCGCCAACCTGTCGCTGGCGGCGCGGCTGTCGGTCGTGCCGTTCGCGGGCTACAAGCCCTCGCAGATGGCCGCTACTGTCGGCAACTCGGTGTGGTACGGCTACGCTCGGGTGAAGATGCGCGACGGTTCGTCGGTCGTGGTCACCGATCGCGGCACTGCCGGCAATCCGCTCACCTTCGGCCCCGTGCTGTCCTATCCTTCGCCCGATGCCGAGTTTGTCACTATTTGCGTCACTTCGGGCGGTCGCACGCTCATTGGCTCGTTCCCGTTGACGCCCGATCCTTCGGGTCGACACTCTGTGTTCGTCGCTCCCGATGCCCGTCCCTTTGAACTTCCCGAGGAAATCGACGATGCCTCCGTGCCCGAAGCAACGGCGCCGGTGCCCGATCTCGGCGATGTGATGATTGCAGCATCGGCCGCCGACCCCGCGCATCCGCTTGCGGCGATGCGCCACTCCATGGGCACGATCTACGCCGTGGCTCCGGCGCGCTTCGGGCAGTCGTCGTGGAACTTCGGTCGCGCCCGTTTCTATGCCATGACATCGAGCGGTATCTACTCCGTGGCAGTGGCCTCGGGTGGCGGCGACTTGTCGGCTTCCCTCATCGATTCGCGTCTTGTCATTGCACCGACCGCCATCGCCGATACAGGCGACTGTCTGTATGCAATCGCCTCGGGCGACCTGGTGGCAATTTCGGGCACGAAAGTCTCCAAGGTGTGCTCAGCCGGAGGGGCAGTCGGATTGGCCTATGATGCCTCGCGGCGTGAACTGTGGCTTATTCCCGCTTCGGACAGCCCCGTGGAGGTAATTTGTCTCGATCGCGGCCTGCGGCGCTACACTCTCGATGTCGGCTGCGACCCGACTGCCACCGTCCCCATAGGCGGCAAAATCTACGTCGGCTGCCGCGATGCAATTTATCGCCAGCTCGGCAGGGAATCTTCCGAAACGGCCTCGGTCGTGGCATGGCAGGCTGCGTGGCAACAGGCATCGCTCGGCCGCAACGCCACTCTCCGCGCCGACCTTGCCGGCGAAGTCGATTCGCTCGTCGTAGACCTGCGCCGCCGTCACTTCGACCGCCTCGCTCCGGGCAGCGACGTCGCCTTCACCCTGCGGGGCCGCATCCTCTCGCTGCTGCAGCGCACCCTCCGTCTGCCGGCGACAACCGCCCGCCCGTCGACATCGCCGGCCTCGCAGCCGCACCTCGACCTCACCATCAGCGGCACCGTCCACAGCGATTTCATCATCAATGCGATTGAAATTATCCCCAACTATGTCCCCCGAAGAATATCTCACTGAAAATGCGCGGCGACTGGCGGCACTCGATGCCCTCGACCGCGAATTCGACCCCGTGCGCGGTTCGTCCGGTGCCGACCGCATCGAAGTCGACACTCCCGACCCCGATATGCCCCGTGCCCGTGTGCCGCGCTCGATGGTCGACGACCCGGCCTACCTCACCGTCCGCTTCGACCTCAACGCCTGGCGCCGCCTGCGCTGCCGCCACGACTTCGCCTACTGGTGCGCCGTCTGCGTCAAAATCAAGCACAAACTCACAGGGCGCGACGTGCCCCTGCGCCTCAACCGCGCCCAGCGCAAGGTGGCCGCTCGGCTCGACGCCATGCGCCTGTCGGCCGCCGGCATCCGCCTCATTATGCTCAAAGCTCGCCAATGGGGCGGTTCCACGCTGGTGCAGACCTATATGGCGTGGATTCAGTCGGTGCACCGCACCAACTGGAATTCGCTCATCTGCTCGCAGGTGAAGGACACCTCGGCCGGCATCCGCGGCATGTACACCAAGATTCTCGAAAACTACCCCGAGGACCTGTGGGAGGGCGACTGTCCGCCGTGTTTCAAGCCCTACGAGCGGTCGCAGAATGTGCGTGTCATCGCAGGTCGCGGTTGCCGCGTGACGGTGTCGTCGATCGAAAATCAGGATGCCGTGCGCGGTGCCGACATCGCCATGGCTCACCTGTCGGAGGTGGCGTTCTGGAAGGCCACGCCGCAGCATTCGCCCGAGGATGTGGTGCGTGCCGTGTGCGGCTCGGTGATGCTCGGCCCCGATTCGCTCATTGTCATGGAGTCGACGGCCAACGGCGTGGGCAACTTCTTCCACCGCGAATGGCGTCGCTGCGCCTCGGGCTGCGGCGACAAGGAGGCGGTGTTCATTCCCTGGTACGAAATAGAAATATACACCCTGCCGACATCGGAGGGCGAGCGACGCGCCATCGCCGCGTCGCTCACCGACTACGAACGGATGCTGTGGGAGCACGGCTGCACGCTCGACCAAATCAATTGGTATCGCCACAAGCGGGCCGAGTGCTCGTCGGACGAGCAGATGATGTCGGAATTTCCGTCGACGGCCGAGGAGGCCTTTGCCGCCACGGGATCGGGCGTGTTCGCGCCGCGATGTGTGGAGCGCCTGCGCGAGGATTGTCGCGAGGGCGAGCGCGGTGACGTCGTCGCCGTCGGACGGGGCGATATTGGGGTGGGTGAGTTGCGATGGTGTGCCGACGCTCGGGCGCCGATGCAGATGTGGCAGGCGCCCGTGGAGGGAGCGGAGTATGTGGCGGCGGTGGACATCGGCGGCCGCTCGGCGGGTGCCGACTTCTCGGTGGTGGCGGTGCTGCGCACCGACTCGGAGCGGCCCGAGGTGGTTGCACAGTGGCGCGGACATGTCGACCACGACATCCTCGCCTCGCATGCCGCCGAGATAGGACGGTTCTACAACGATGCGCTGCTGGTGATCGAGAGCAATTCGCTCGAAAGCGGCGCCGGGGCGGGATACGGTATGTATATTCTCGATCGGCTGTCGTCGACGTACCCCAATCTGTATCGCCGTCGGGTGTACGACGATGTGCGGCAGTGTCTTACCACGCGCATCGGCTTCCATACCAACCGCTCGACGAAGGAGATGATCATAGCCGGGCTGATAAGCGCCGTGCGCTCGGGCGGATACATCGAGCGCGATTCGTACACGTGCGACGAGTTGCTCACCTACGAGCAGCGGCCCGACGGGTCGTTCGCGGCCTCGGACGGCAACCACGATGATTGTGTGATGAGCCGCGCCATAGCCCTGCATGCGGCGGAGCATCTGCCGCGCACGGTCGATGCCGACAGCCTCCGCACCCCGCAGCCGTATTGGTGATTATTGTTGGTCGATTTGGCGGAGTTGGGGGAAGATGAGCAGGAGGGAGACGGTTGTGGCCAGCAGGTCGGAGATGGGAAATGACATCCACACGCCGCGGA
This sequence comes from uncultured Bacteroidales bacterium, assembly GCA_937995285.1. Lineage (GTDB taxonomy): Bacteria > Bacteroidota > Bacteroidia > Bacteroidales > Muribaculaceae > CAG-873. The sequence goes on from CALKKU010000059.1 coordinate 7,712, forward strand.
CGCCCATGGTTGAGGGCAGCCATATCATCAGCGGGATGAGGAAGATGACTTGGCGCGAAAGGCTCAGGAACAGCGACTTGCCCGGTCGGCCGATGCTTTGGAAGAATGTGGTGGCGATGATGGGCAGGCCGACGACGGCGAAGGCCCACAGGGAGTTCTGCAGGCAGGTGACGGTGACGCCGATGAGGTAGTCGTCGTTGGTAAATGCGCGGGCGATGTACTGCGGCAGGGTGAGGCCGACGATGCATCCTATGGTGCAGATGACTGTGGCGACGCCGCAGGCCAGCCACAGGGCTCGCTTGAGGCGGCCGAGGTTGCCGGCGCCGTAGTTGTAGCCGATGATTGGCTGGAGGCCCATGCAGATGCCGAGTACGATGGTGGTGAGCATCGATGTGTAGGTGACGAAGATGCCGGCGGCGCCGATGGCCATGTCGCCACCGTGGTCGGCGAGGGCGCGGTTGATGAGGATGTTGATGAGGCACGAGGCGGCGTTGACCAGCGACGGGGCGGCGCCGATGGCCACGATGTCGCGGACCACGCGCCAGCGCAGTCGGAATGTGCCGGCGGTGAAGTGCAGGTTGACGTCGCGGCGGGTGAAGTGTGCCACGACGAAGATGGCCGATACGAGCATGGCGATGTCGGTGGCGACGGCTGCTCCGACCATGCCCCAGCCGAGCCCGAGGACGAATATGGCGTCGAGGACGACGTTGGTGACTGCGCCGATGAGCATGGTGTACATGGCTTTGTTGGGGTAGCCGGTGGCTCGGAGCACGTTGTTGAGGCCGAAGGCTACGTTGGTGAGCACCAGGCCGGGGAGTACCCACAGCATGTATTGGCGGGCGTAGCCGATGGTGGCGTCGCCGGCGCCGAATCCGCGCAGGATGGGGTCGATGAATATGGCTATGAGGATGATGTAGGTGGCGGCGTTGACGAAGGTGAGGGTGGCGGCGTTGCCGAGCATCATGGCGGCGCGGTCTTTGTCCTTGCGGCCCATGAGGATGGATATCATGGTGGAGGAGCCGGCGCCGACGAGCACGCCGATGGCGGTGGTGATGTTCATCAACGGGAATGTGAGGGCCATGCCGGCGATGGCTTCGGGGCCGACGACTTGGCCGATGAACACGCGGTCGACGATGTTGTACAGGGCCATGACGACCATGCCTACGACGGCGGGGAGGCTGTATTCCCACAGGAGGCGTCCGACGGGGCGTGTGGCGAGGGTGTTGAGGGCTGTTGTCATTTTGAGGCGAGATTTATATGTGATTTATAAGATTTATAAATTTTATAAGTCTTATAAGATTTATGAGTTATTCGTTTTTTTCGCTTTGTCCGTTTTTCGCTTAAAACGTGCCGGAGGCACGTCCGTACAGGCGGCGCAAGCGCGCCGTTCGGGATATGATATATGTCAAGCCGTTCCGGCAAAACAAAGCCGGGGCTTGTGGCACCGGCTTTGACTGTGATATATCGGATATGTGATTACTTGTTCTGCGCGAGGGCGTTGGCGCGGCTGTAGGCTTTGCGTACGTCGAACTGTGTGCCGGCGTTGTACTGCGCATATTCGTCGAGGATGGTCTTGTATGCGGCGGCTTCGTCGGTATAGTTCTTCTGTTCGTGGAAGATGTTGGCTTTCTTGATGAGAATCAGAGGCACGATGGCGGGGTTCTTGTCGGCCTTGGAGATTGCTTTGTCGTAGGCGCTGAGGGCTTCGTCGTACTTTTCGAGGTTGACGAGGCAGTCGCCCTTGAGGGTGAGTGCGCCGGCGGCAACGATGTGGTCGTCGATCGAAGCGTCTTCGAGGTATTCGAGAGCGCCTTGGTAGTCGGCTTTCTCATAGAGGCGCATAGCTACTTCGAGCTTGGCGCGGTTGCCGCTTGCGTGGCCGTATGTGGCGGCTTCTTTGTAGAGCTGAAGGGCGATGGAGTCGTTCTGCTCAATGTCGGCGCGGCCTGCGGCTTCGTCGGCCTTGCGGGAGTTGGCCTGGTTGATGAAGTACCAGGCGAGTGCTGCGATGATTACAACGACAACGGCAACGGCTGCGCCGGTGATGAGTTTCTTGTTGGCTTTGATGCGCGACAGTACGTCGGCGGCTTCGTGTCCGCCGAGGTTCTGCTCGAGTTGAGGATTTTGTGTTTCCTTAGTTTCCATTATGTTGTTATGTTTTTATTTACGAATTGCGGCGCCTTGTTGCGGCGCATTTTTCAAGGTGCAAAAATAGCGTAAATTATTTACATAATAAAATTTTAAGCGGATTATTTTATCTTTTGGCTTTTTAGGACTATATTTGCAGTCGCTAAATCATAACCATTGATTATTAAATGAAAGAATTAGAGGTAAAAATCGCGATAAAGGTGCTCGGCAATGATGAGTTGAGCACGGCGCAGCGCGAGCTGGTGGCTCTTGCCCGCCAATACACTCACAATGCGTATGCGCCTTACAGCCACTTCCATGTGGGGGCTGCCATCCGGCTCGACAACGGCGAGACGGTGTGCGGCGCCAATCAGGAGAACAGTGCGTTTCCGTCGGGAACGTGTGCCGAGCGTTCGGCATGCTATTCGGCGGGTGCCCGGTTTCCGAAGGCGAAGTTTGAGGCTATCGCGATTGCGGCTCGCGGCACCGACGGCGAGGAAATCGCAGAGCCGTGCGCTCCGTGCGGCGCATGCCGCCAGGCTCTGCTGGAGTATGAGAAGCTGGCGGGGCACGATGTGGAGGTGCTGCTCGTGGGTCGCGACACGGTGTATGTGCTTCCGTCGGTGAAGTCGCTGTTGCCTCTGGCTTTTGTAACATTTTGACAGTCAACATAAAACAACAATAATTAATTCGATGAATTTTGTAGAAGAACTTACATGGCGCGGTATGATTCACCAGATGATGCCGGGCACTGAAGAACAACTGAAGAAAGAAATGACGACGGCTTATCTGGGTATCGACCCGACGGCCGATTCGCTCCATATAGGCCACTTGGTGGGTGTGATGATGCTGAAGCATCTGCAGCGCTCGGGCCACAAGCCCATTGCTTTGGTGGGCGGTGCCACGGGTATGATCGGCGATCCTTCGATGAAGAGTCAGGAACGCAAGTTGCTCGACGAGGCAACGCTGCGCCACAATCAGGAGGCTATCAAAAAGCAGTTGTCTAAGTTCTTGGACTTTGACTCGGATGCTCCGAATGCTGCCGAGATGGTCAACAACTATGACTGGATGAAGAATTTCTCGTTTCTCGACTTTATCCGCGATGTGGGCAAGTTGATCACGGTGAATTATATGATGGCGAAGGATTCGGTGAAGAAGCGTCTCTCGGGCGAAAGCGGCGAGGGCATGTCGTTCACTGAGTTCTCGTACCAGCTCTGCCAGGGCTATGACTACCTGTACTTGTATCAGCACAAGGGTTGCCGTCTGCAACTCGGCGGCTCTGACCAGTGGGGTAATATCACCACTGGCACGGAACTTATCCGTCGCACTTGCGGCGGCGAGGCGTTCGCGCTGACTTGCCCGCTGATCACGAAGGCCGACGGCGGTAAGTTCGGCAAGACGGAGAGCGGCAATGTGTGGCTCGATCCGCGCTATACGTCGCCTTACAAGTTCTACCAGTTCTGGCTCAATGTGAGCGACGAGGATGCGAAGAAGTACATCAAGATTTTCACGGAACTGACCAAGGAGGAGGTCGACGACCTCATCGCTCAGCAGGAGCAGGATCCGGGTCAGCGCCCGCTGCAGAAGCGTCTGGCGAAGGAAATCACGACGATGGTTCACAGCACCGAGGACTACGAGACGGCTGTGGAGGCTTCGCAGATTCTGTTCAGCAACAAGGCGTCGGAAACGCTGCATAAGATCGACGAGCAGACGCTGCTGCAGGTGTTTGAGGGCGTGCCTACGTTTGAGGTGGCGCTGAGCGACATCGAAGCGGGTATCGGCTTGGCTGATCTGTTGGTGGAGAAGGCTCAGGCGTTCCCGTCGAAGGGCGAGATGCGCAAGCTGGCTCAGCAGGGCGGCTTCATGATCAACAAGGAGAAGGTGGCTGACGCTTACGCTCCGGCATCGAAGGATCTGTTGCTCAACGGTCACTATATGATAGTGCAAAAGGGCAAGAAGAATTACTTCCTGATCATTGCGAAGTAAGATTTTTCGCAAAAGATAATTGAGGGGGCTTGCGGCCGATTGGCTGCAAGCCCCCTCGCTTTTGGTAGCCTTTATAGCTCTTATAGCTGTTATAGAGCGGGGATTTGCTTCGATGATGTTTAGGAAATGTGTAAAATTAGCTTGTGAAAAACTTAGGAATGGTGTAAAGCGTATGATATAATGCCGTTGCTGTGATGCTTTTTATAATCGATTTTAATAGTCTTAATAGCTCTTATGGCTGTTATAGCATATTATTGTTGAAAAGGGTTGGATTGGAGTTTGAGAAATTATAAACAGGCTGAATGGAACTTATGTGCGTGGTATCCGTCGCGGGCGGGCCGAAGGCTCGCCCCTACCAGGTTGGCGGCTTTCGCGGTGGAAATATTTGGCGGAATTGAACTTTTCATTGTATCTTTGCATATTATTATCTGCGGGCCGAGGCTCGCTATGTCGGTTGCTATTACCGAATCGTCTTTTCTATGATTGAAGCACGGAATATATCGAAGCGTTACGGTGCTCTTGAGGTTCTCAAGGGTATTGATCTGCGTGTGGATGCTCACCGTGTGACTTCGATCGTGGGGCCGAGCGGGGCGGGCAAGACTACGCTGCTGCAAATTGTCGGTACGCTGGCGAAGGCTGATTCGGGCCGTGTGCTGTATGACGGGAAGGATGTGTCGACGATGGGCGACGGTGCGCTGTCGCGGTTTCGCAATGCGCATATCGGCTTTGTGTTTCAGTCGCACAGGCTTTTGCCGGAGTTTTCGCTCGTGGAGAATGTGGCTCTGCCGGCGCTGATTGCGGGCAAGGGCCGCGCTGAGGCGATGGCGGAGGCGCGTCGATTGCTGGGCGATTTGGGCCTCGGAGGGCGATGTGATCACCGACCGGCGCAGTTGTCGGGCGGCGAATGTCAGCGCGGTGCGGTGGCTCGTGCGTTGATCAACAAGCCGGAGATTGTGCTCGCGGATGAGCCGTCGGGCAGTTTGGACTTGCACAATCGCAGTGAACTGCACAGACTGTTCTTTGACTTGCGCGACCGACTGGGGGCTACGTTTCTTATCGTGACGCACGATGAGCACCTGGCTGCGGATTCGGACGTGGTGATAGCGATGGCCGACGGCCGCATTAATTCGATAACTTCATCCAAAACAACATAAAAAACTAATTTTACAACTTACAACAATGAAAAAGACAATCAATCAATTCTTTGCGTTTGTGGCGCTTGCGCTGGCGACGCTGACATCGTGCAACAGCTCGAGCGGTGACAATCCTTCGGTGGAGTCGTTTCTGACGTTTGCCACTCTGACGGCAAGCAATGAGATGGGCTCGACGTTTACGGCTCAGGAGGACGGCGATTCGCCTGTGGTGACGTTCACTTCGACGGTGGAACTCAACACTAAGGTGTACACTCTCGGCGAACGCTATATAATCAATTACAGCAACGATTCGAAGGAACGCTTCAAGAGCGGTCCGATAGATCTGTACGGTGTGTACGGCATCGGTAACGGCAAGGCTGAGGTGAAGTCGCAGGACGACATCGCAAGGCTGCAACGCGATCCTATCGATGTGACGTCGGCTGCACGTACGGGCAAGTATATCAATCTTGTATGCAATGCCGCTATCAACAGCAAGGCTCGCAATATCAATCTTTACTTTGACGAAACGACGGCCGACGACGAGTACCCCGTGGCCTACGTGGGCTTCGAGAGCGACAATGCCGCGTCGTCGCCCAAGACGTTCTATGCGTCGATCGATGTGTCGACGGTGTGGAACAAGCAGTCGTGCAAAGGTATCACTCTGAAATTTGAAAACAACGGTATGGTGAAGAATGTCAAGTTCGAGAAGTCGGGCATGGACATCACTCCGGCGGAATAATCGGCCGGGTGTCACCGATACCTCCAAATAATCACTTTTTATTAACTTAACCTTGTAAATCACCACTAATCATGGACAAGAAAGAACTCAAAATCGAACTCACTCCCGAAGTAGCATCAGGCCACTATAGCAACCTCGCAGTCATCTCTCACTCGGGCAACGAATTCTTCCTCGACTTCGTAACTATCGCACCCAACATGCCTCAGGCCAAGGTGCAGAGCCGTATCATCATGACTCCGGAGAATGCCAAGAACCTGCTGTTCGCTCTGCGCGACAATGTGGCAAAGTACGAACAGACTTTCGGCGAAATCGAGCACAAGGCTCCGAAGAACGCTCCTCAGGGCAGCGATATTCCCAATCCGTTCAAGGCCTGATAAGGTTCAACTAAAAAATCCGACGACACTATGCGCGCGAATAATCTGACAATCTTCAATTCGATGTCACGCAACAAGGAGCTGTTCAAGCCCTTGCACGAAGGCTTTGTGGGCATGTATGTATGCGGCCCGACGGTCTACGGCGACGGACATCTGGGGCACGCCCGCCCCGCCATAACGTTTGACATCGTGTATCGCTATCTGACACACTTGGGCTACAAGGTGCGCTATGTGCGCAATATCACCGATGTGGGTCACTTGGAACATGATGCCGACGAGGGTGAGGACAAGATTGCAAAGAAGGCGCGCCTGGAGCAACTCGAACCGATGGAGGTGGTGCAGTACTATCTGACGCGCTATCACCACGATATGGAGTTGCTCAATGTGTTGCCGCCGTCGATAGAGCCGCACGCGTCGGGTCATATCATCGAGCAAATCGAGTACATAAAGAAGATTCTCGAAGCGGGCTATGCCTATGTGAGCGAGGGTTCGGTGTACTTCGATGTGCCGAAGTACAACAAGGACCACGGCTACGGTAAGCTTTCGGGTCGCAATATCGACGAATTGCTGTCGGCTACGCGCGAGCTCGACGGACAGTCGGAGAAGCACAATCCGGCCGACTTCGCTCTGTGGAAGAAGGCGTCGCCGGAGCATATCATGCACTGGCCGTCGCCATGGAGCGAGGGCTTCCCGGGCTGGCACCTGGAATGTTCGACGATGGGCGAGAAGTATCTCGGCACGCACTTCGACATTCACGGCGGCGGCATGGACTTGAAGTTTCCGCACCACGAATGCGAGATAGCGCAGTCGGTGGCTCACAACGGCTGCGAGGCGGTGCACTACTGGATGCACAACAATATGATCACCATCAACGGCAAGAAGATGGGCAAGTCGCTGGGCAACTTCATCACGCTGGAGCAGTTCTTCACGGGTGAACACCCATTGCTCGACCAGGCTTATTCGCCGATGACGATTCGCTTTTTCATACTTCAGGCGCACTACCGCGGCACGGTGGACTTCTCCAACGATGCTCTGCACGGCGCGGAGGCTGCGTTGAAGCGTATGCTCGAAGGGTGGAAGCGCCTGTCGGAACTGAAGGCGTCGGAGACGTCGACTGTCGATGTGTCGGGCTTGCGTCAGCGCTGCTACGATGCGCTTGACGATGACTTCAACACGCCGATGGTGATAGCGACGCTGTTCGATGCCTGCCGCATCATCAATCAGGTGAACGACGGCAATGCCTCGGCTACGCAGGCCGACATCGACGAGCTGCGCGATGTGTTCAAGACGTTTCTCGGCGACATCCTCGGCATCACGTTTGACGGCGAGGTGCAGGGCGGTACGGAATCGCTCAAACCGTTTGAGGAGGCTGTGGACTTGTTGCTCGAAATCCGCAAGGAGGCCAAGCAGCGCAAGGACTGGGCTACGTCGGATCAGATTCGCGACCGCCTGTCGGCCATCGGTTTTGCGGTGAAGGACACCAAGGACGGCGGCTGGGAATGGTCGCTTAAATAGGGCGTGGACGAACGCGGATTTACTATCGAAGTGCTGTCGCACTTGCCATTTGAGCCGAACAGGCAACAAATGCAGGTGGCGATGGCACTTTCGCATTTCTGTGCCCGCGATTTTGATTATCGCTCGGACCGTGTGTTTGTGCTCAACGGATATGCGGGTACGGGCAAGACATCGCTGCTCGGTGCGCTTGTGAAGGCGCTGCGGGCGCTGAAAATCGACACGGTGCTGATGGCGCCGACGGGGCGTGCGGCGAAGGTGTTGTCGGCGATGGCGGGTGTGCCGGCATCGACTATCCATCGACGTATCTATGCGCATTCGCTCGACGGGCTGTCGGGTGCGCCGCGACCGCGCGAGAATAAGTTGCGCGGAGCGGTGTTCATCGTTGACGAGGCGTCGATGATAGGTGAGGCCGACGAGAGCGGCTACAATCTGTTGGCTGACTTGATTCACTTTGTGTACGGCGGCGAGAATTGCCGTCTGATACTGCTGGGCGACACGGCACAGTTGCCGCCCGTAGGGCAGCAGATTTCGCCGGCGATGGATCCGGAGGCTCTGCGTGCGTTCGGGTTGAAGGTGACGTATGCGACGATGACGGAGGTGGCTCGCCAGGGGGCGCAGTCGGGGATTCTGTACAATGCCACGCGTATGCGCCGGGCGCTGATGCGGCAGTCGACCGAGGATATGACGCCGGTGCCGATTGTGGCGAATGGCGTCGATGTGCAGGTGGTGGAGCCGAATGACCTGCCGGACTTGCTCGACGGGCTTTACAGGGCCGACGGGGTGGAGAATACGATTGTGATAACGCGGTCGAACCGCACGGCGGTGGACTTCAACCGAGGTATCCGCACTATGGTGCTCGGCCACGAGGAGGAGTTGCTGCCGGGGGATCTGATGATTGCGGCGAAGAACAATTATTTCTGGACGAAGAAGGTGAAAGGGCTCGACTTTGTGGCCAACGGTGAGATACTGGAGGTGGTGCGTGTGGCGGGCACGGAGGAGCGCTACGGTATGCGCTTCGCGGATGTGACGTTTACGCTGCCCGACAATCACGAGGTGGAGTTTACAGCCAAGATTGTGATGGCGTGCTTTGTGAGCCATGCGGCATCGTTGGAGCCGGAGTATTTCTCGCGGTTGTATCGGGGTGTGTATGAGGACAGGACGCTGCACGAGGCGACGGATCCGCACGATGTGCGCACGCGGCGTATGCGTGAGTCGCCGTACTGGAATGCGCTGCTGCTGAAGTATGCCTATGCGGTGACGTGCCACAAGGCGCAGGGCGGTCAGTGGCGCAATGTGTTGGTGGATTTGAGTTATATTCCGCCGGAGCAGGTGGGCGGGGAGTTTTATCGCTGGCTGTATACGGCGATAACGCGTTCGTATTCGAGGCTTTATTTAATCAATCCGCCTGAGGAGTTGATAAGATAGGGAAATTGCAATACATTGTTATATAAATAATTATGTGTTGCGTGACGTCGAGAGTGTTGCAAAATGTCAGTGTTATTAAATATTGACATAATACGCCGGGTGTAGCGGCATGCGTTTCGTATGCCCTTAATGTACAATGCGTTGTGTTATAATTAATTGCGCGTCGAGCGATGGCGGGCGGGCCAAAGGCTCGCCCCTACATTTTACCAGCCGCCGGTGGCACCGCCGCCGCCGGTGTGGCCGCCGCCGAATCCGCCGCCGAACGAACCGCCGCCACCGCGGCCGCCGAGGGCTGCTGCGGCTCCGATTGCTGCGGCTGCTCCGACGCTGTCGTCTTCGCGGGGAAGGGTCTCGGTGCGCTCGGTGCGTGTGTGGCAGTTGAGGCATTCGTAGATTTCGAGGCGCTTGCCTTCGCGATAGGCTGTGGGGCGGACGATTATGCGCGATTCGCGCAGGCGCAGGGCGCGGGCGTGGCAGACGGGGCACTCTTTGAATATGGTGGTCTGCGACACGTAGGGAATGATGTCGGTCTCGCCGCAGGCTTGGCACAGCCATACGTCGTAGTCGACTGATCCGATCTTTTCTTCGAGGTCCTGTGAGGGGGTGAGGTAGTTGTTGTCGTTGACTTCGTCGACTTTGAGCATGGGCCGGCTGCAGTTGGGGCAGCGGCGGCGATGATTGCGCCAGTGATGGAGGCTCAGCAACAGCGGTAGCAGGGCGATGAGCGGCAGGCCGATGCCGATGAAGGTCATGACTATGTAGGGGATGCGCATGCCGATGCATGAGCGGTAGCGCTCGGTGGGTGTGAGGGATGAGGTGGCGATGTATTTGTAGATGAGCCAGGCGACCATGCCGAGGGTCATAAGGATGACGACGGAGATGTAGAGGGCGAAGAGGTCGTCATCGTCGGATGAGGTGTCGTCGGCGTCGGCAAGCTGTGAGCGGAGCTCGTCGGCATTGTCGGGGTCGGTGATGATTTGTGCTATGGGCTGAAGGCCGGCGAGGAGGCCGGCGCCGTATTGGCCGTCGGCGAAGTAGGGGCGCATGACGCCGGAGATGATGTTGCCGCAGGTGATGTCGGGCAGCACGCCTTCGAGGCCGTAGCCGGGACGGATGGTGACTTTGCGCTGCTCTTTGACCAGGAGGATGAGCAGGCCGTTGTCTTTGTCGTCTTTGCCGAGGCCCCAGGCTTCGAAGAGGCGTGTGGCGAAGTCGTCGATGTCGGTGTCGATGTCGTCGAGTGCTACGACGACGGCTTCGACGGTGGACTGCCGGCGCAGGCTGTCGAGGAGTGTGTTCATCGAGGCTTCGGATGCGGGGTCGATGATGCCGTCGGGATTGGAGACGTGGCGGGTGCGGTCGCCGATATGTATGTTGGGAACTTGGTCGACGGTGTATGTGGCTGCCGCCGCGCCGATGACGGCGAACAGCACGAGGCTCAGTGCGGCAATGATTTTTTTCATATTACGTTATTCCTGTGCTTCGGAGGGGTGCTTGATGTAGTACTGCTTCAGGATTTCTTCGATGTTGAAGTAGTAGCCTTCGGGGGATGTCTCGGTGCGCTTGTTGACGAGGACGTGGTCGTAGTAGGGCTGGACGAATTGCTGTTCGCGAATCATTGTGCCGGAGAGGTTGAGGAAGTCGTATTCGTCGTGGGGATAGACTACGACCCAGGCGTTTTCGGGGTCGGCTCCGGTGCCTGAGGATGCTATGACGAGCAGCAGGTGGTTGAGTTTGTGCTGCCATATCTTGGCGAGGTCGGTCTTGCCATTCTGCTCGTAGACGAATACGCGGTTGGTGAGCTGGCGCAGGTTGACGGGGTTGTCGGCGAGGCATTCGAGGGCATAGTCGAGGATCTGTTTGCGCTCGGCACGTGTCCATTTTGTCTTGTTGTAGAGTGGGACGACGGCGGCCTGTGCGGCGGGGTTGGGCTGTGCACGGTAGGGGTCGTAGTCTTCGAGGAAGTATGTGCCGTAGTAGAAATACTGGTAGTCGACGTCGGTCATGACAGTGTCGTTGGCCATGAATTTCTTGAGGAGCTTGTTGTAGTAGTAGGGGGAGTTCTCGTCGGTGGTGGCGATGCGGATCGCTTCGAGGTCGGGACGGGAAAGGGTGGTGCGCGGTGCGGCCCAGAGGGCTGCGGTGCCGAGCAGGGCTATGATTGCAAGGAGAATACGTTTCATTGTAGAAGGAGGAGTTGAGAGAAGATTAGCATAGTGATTGAGAAGTTGACCACGGCGGGCAGCGCTACGGCGGCGAATGTGCCTACGGCTTGCCACGGGGCGTCGATGTCGCGGCCGGCGGGTGTGCGGCGGAATGCTTCGTAGCCGAGGAATGCGCCTGCGGCGGCTGCGACGATGACGGCGGCTTTGCTTCCGATAACCAGCCCTACGAGTGCTCCGGCCAATGCTCCGCCGGCTATGTAGCAGCGGTGGCTGCGGCCGACGGTGTCGTCGGCAAGGTACTCGATAGCGATGGCTATGGCTGTTGCGGCGGCCCAGAACCACAGTGTGGCGGCGTCGAAGGCTACCAGGCCGCTACCGGCGGCCACGAGCATTGCAACGTAGCTGAGTGCCACGGCGGGCATGCGCTTGAAAAATGCCATAACCAACGCTCCGCCGGCGAGGAGTGTGGCGGCGGCGAGTGTCAGGACGGGTAGTGCGAGGGTTATCATTGTTACAAAGATAACCATAATTTGCCAACAACCGACCGTGCAAAACTCTTTTTATCTTAATTTTATGAATTTTTACCGCAGGGCATGGAAGATATTTTACTTGATGTTGCCCGAAATATTTTGCGGTTTCTAAAAATGTGGTTATCTTCGCCTTTAGAAATAAATATCTGCCAATGGAATTTTTGATGACAAACCGATCGGATGAGTCGATGAAGACGTTGATGTCCGATATTATGTCGATAGTGCATGATGCACGACAAAGTGTTGCAGTTGCGGCGAATGTCGGGCTGACGTCGATGTACTGGCACATAGGAGAGCGTATCAACCGCGATGTGCTCGGAAATCAGCGTGCCGAGTATGGCAAGCAGGTAGTGGCTACAATTTCGCGTCAACTTCAGGAGGAGTATGGCGGCAGAGAGTTTACGTTGAGAAATCTACGTCGTATGATGCAATTCGCTACGATGTTTCCTGATTTTAAGATTGTGTCAACACTGATGACACAATTGTCATGGTCTCATTTTCTGCAAGTTATGCCGCTAAAGGACGATTTGCAGCGCGAGTTTTATCTTACTTACGGAATTGCCTTCGAAGGATGTGCTGCTTCGGCAACTCAATCGCGCGATTGAAGAACGTCGAAAGTTATAAAACAATAAGCCCCGGCCTTGGGAGGTCGGGGTTTATTGTAGCCCATAGCAGAATCGAACTGCTCTTTCAAGAATGAAAATCTTGCGTCCTAACCGATAGACGAATGGGCCGAAAATCTCTAAAAACTCAAACTAAAGACGACCGTCTTTGAATCAAGCGCCGAGGCGAGCGATGCGACGAGCAAGAGCGCCCTTGAGGTTGGCTGCTTTATTCTTGGAAATTGCTTTCTTCGAAGCGAGGCGGTCGAGCATAGCGCTAACGGTGCGCAATTTTGCTTCGGCTTCTGCCTTGTCGGTGAGCTTACGCAGGTTGCGAACGGCGTTACGTGCGGTCTTGGCGTAGTAACGGTTGCGCAGGCGGCGGCTCTCGGTCTGGCGGATTCTTTTTAAAGATGACTTATGATTTGCCATTTCGGAGTTGTTTGTTATATTTTTTTACTTTTTTATTATTGTAGCCCATAGCAGAATCGAACTGCTCTTTCAAGAATGAAAATCTTGCGTCCTAACCGATAGACGAATGGGCCATAGCGTGTTTAGCGGTGCAAAGTTATGAACTTTTTTGTTGTCAGCAAAATATTTCGGCTAAAAAGTTACGTTTTAATGAATTTTTAGTAATTTCGAGGTCTGAAACAGACTATAAGGCTATGTATGAAGGTGTGGAGTGCGTGGCGTTGCGCACGATAAAATATGATGATCGACGTGCGATAGTGACGGCGTGGTCGCGGCAGATGGGGCGAGTGTCGTTCATTGTGCCGTGGGGCGGCGGTCGCGAGGCTGCGAGGCGTCGTGCGCTGATGATGCCGATGAGTCTGTTTGCGGGGGAGGCGTCGGTGCGGCCGGGGCAGGAGCTGATGAGTATTCGCGATGTGCGTCCGCTGAAGGTGCTGACGGGGTTGTCGGCCGATCCGGCGAAGGCGCTTGTGGCGCTGCTGCTGTCGGAGGTTACGGAGCGTGTGCTGCGCGATATGCCGCCGGATGAGGCTCTGACGGAGTTTGTGTTCAATGCTGTGGAGCGCTTGGATGCGGCTCGCTCGGCGAGGGCGGTGGCGAGCTTCGCGCATGTGTTTCTGTACAAGTTGTCGCATTTTGTAGGTATCGCTCCGGATATGTCGGGATGGCGGCGCGGGCGGTGTTTCGATATGAGTGACGGTATTTTCCGCGATACGTTGCCGGGGCATACGCATTATTTGGAGCCTGTGGCTGCGAGGGGGTTGTGGCTGCTGTCGCGCCTTGATTTTGACAATATAGAGAGATTGGGCTTGCCGAGGCTGATGCGGCGCGAGATGCTGGATCGGATATTGGAGTATTATACGTTGCACCACACGAGGCTGACGGATCTGAAGGCGCTTGAGGTGGCTCAGGAGGTGTTCTGAGGTGACGGCCGGGTATTTATCTCATTTTTAGGTATTGCGGGCTGACGGGGATGTGTGTAATTTTGCATCGTCAAACCACACGAAGTCTTGTCGAACCGTAGGTTTAGTTGATTGGTTTGTTCTTGGTTATAGTTTGCATTTCCCCTTTATGTTCTTCTCTCATCTCAGAACATTAACGGTAATTGAGAAGACTTCGAAAGTAATAGTGTGCAGAGGACGCGATTCGGTGCCAACGGCTCGATCGCGTCTTCTGTATTATAGGATTGCAACTTGCATATTGTAATCGAGTTGCATACGCATTATCAGGCCTGCGTCAATGCCTAATGCGGCTTCCAACAGCATTGATGTTGTTTCCGTTACCGGGCGACGGCAGTTCAATATATCATTGAGCATCTTATATGAAATGCCCACCTGCTCGGCAAGCTGTGATTGCTTCAGATTTCTGTATTCGATTTCCTCTTTCAGCATTTCGCCCGGGTGAACGGGGCGTTGGCAAATATATTGGCTCATATTGTGAATGCTTTTTTTGCGATTTATATTTAGTCTGTGATATGTCATATATTATTGGGGAAGTGTGTCGAGGGCGGTGATGTGGCGGTGGCTGACTGTGGTGGGGAGGTCGGCGGGGAGTAGGAGGTAAAGTGCTGTGTCGGTGCTGCCGTGAGGGTTGGAGATTGTGATACAGCTCTTGGCGGGGCGGAGGGTAAATGTGTAGACGGGGACGTCGAAGCCGTCGGGATAGAGGCGCGGGCCGAGGAGGCGGTCGACGAGTCCGGCTGCGGCGGTCGGGGCGCCGAGCGACAGGTGAAGCGGTCGCGATGATTTCCAATCGTCGGGGGTGGAGTAGGGCGTGCGCGATATGAGCACGGGCCAGCAGCCGCGAAGGTCGTTGCGACCGGGAATGCGCGGCCATTCGTCGAAATCTTTGCCACGGCATTCGGCGGGCATGACGGCAAGCATATGGTAGGTGGCACGGTCATGGGCGCGGTGGAAGAAGCGGTTGCCGTCGTATTCGAAGAATGCGGCGTTTGTGGAGATTCCGAGCAGCAGGACCGGTTGGTCGGCGGGGCGAGTGATGTCGGCAAAGATAATGTCGGTAGAGTCGGCGGCAGCTTGTACGGCGGCTGTGGAGAGGGTTTGCTGCTCGGCGGTGATGCGGCGCTGCTCGGCGACGAGAGCTGCGAGCCATGCTATATACAGCAGGGTGAATATGCAGGCTATGGCTTGCTCGATGCGGCTCGGGCGCTTTGGCGCGAACAGGTCGGTGCCGGCCAATATGGCGATGACTGCAAAGAGGTGACAGGGCCACAACCCGCGATCGACGACGCCGTGGAACGGCACCAGGCAAGCGACGACGACTGCGGCAGCGAGGCTTGGCACGGCTATGGAGAGGTATTTGCGATCGGTGCGTCGGCGAAGCAGTGTGATGACGAAGAGGGCTATTGCCAACCACAAGGGCCACAGTTGGGTGAGGAAGCGGACGGTGCCGAGCGGCTGACGAACGTAGCCGCCTGTGGTGAGTGCGTCGATGATGCGTGTGGCAAGTCCGCCTGCCATGGCGAGTGCAACGCCGAGGGCTACGGCGGCGAGGAGACCGCAGGCGGTGCGTCGGTCGCGCCGGCTGATAATGGCATCGGCGAGGATGAAGGCGCCAACGGCGATGCCGAACTCTTCGTGCCACCAGCCGGTGATGAAGCACAGCGCGGCAGTGGACAGTGTGGAACGGCTGCCGAGGCGCGTGATTATGAGGCAGGCGAGGATGTTCGGCGGGATGTAGTTGAGTTGGAAGGCTATGGATTGGAAGTGGTCGTACCAAGGAAAGGCTGTCCAGAAAAGAAGCATTAAGAACGTGCCGAAGGCACGTCCGTACAGGGGACGGTTGCATATTTGTGTTAACAATACAAACAACAAGACCATAAGGAGGCCGCAGAGGAGGGCGACGGCGGGACGGGGAAGCATGCTCAGCGGCGCCATGAGCAGATTGGGCAGGCGGTTGTTGACCAATCGGGCGTGGTTGAGCATCGACTGCGGAAGGTCGGTGACGGATGTGAGCAACGGTCCTTCGCAGTCGAAGAATGCCTGCTCGTCGGCGTCTATGGTGGCGTGGCGATAGCACCAGTCGTCCTGATATGTGGTGGTGGACAGCATCCATGCGCACGTTCCGATGACGGTAGCGGCGACGAGGATGATGAGAATCAGACGGTCGAACGGCGGTCGCTTCATTGGTGATGTGTATCTGCTCTGTGCGCTTAGCTGACGGGGAGGGTGAGGACTTCGCGCAGGATGGCGACGGCTTCGGCGACTGTGCGGACGTTGGCTATGGAGAAGCTTTGGCGCGAAGCGTTCTGACGAATCTTGACGCGGCGCGGATTCTGTGTGAGGTAGGTGAGCAGGCGTCCGAACATAGGCGACATGTAGTAGGCTTTGTTGGATTCGCCGACGAAGTAGATGTACATGACGCCGCCTTTGAGGTTGACTTTCTCGATGCCGAGGCGGCGGGCAAGTCGTCGCAGCGAGGGCACGAGAAGGAGTTCGGCCGTCTCGGGCGGAATGTGTCCGAAGCGGTCTTCGAGGCGTGCGGCGAAGGCTTTGACCTGGTCGTCGCGTTCGATGCTGTCGAGTTCCTGATATAGGGCGATGCGCTCGGCGGCCTGCGGCACGTAGGTGGGCGGCAGCAGGAGTTCGAGGTCGCTCTCGATGGTGCATTCGGTGACGAAGTCTTCGCTGTCGACGATGTCGTTGGAGGCTTTGTCGACGTCGGCAAATTCTTCGGTGCGGAGTTCGATGACGGCTTCTTTGAGGATTTTCTGGTAGGTCTCGTAGCCGAGGTCGGCGATGAATCCGCTTTGTTCGGCGCCGAGGAGGTTGCCGGCGCCGCGAATGTCGAGGTCCTGCATGGCTATGTGGATACCCGAGCCGAGGTCGGAGAAGCTTTCGATGGCTTGCAGGCGGCGGCGTGCGACGGGTGTGAGAGGATTGCCGGCGGGTACCATGAGGTAGCAGAATGCTTTGCGCGAACTGCGGCCAACACGACCGCGCAGCTGGTGGAGTTCGCTCAGACCGAAGTTCTGCGCGTTGTTGACTATGATGGTGTTGACGCGCGGCATGTCGATGCCGCTTTCGATGATGGTGGTGGAGAGGAGTACGTCGTAGTCGTGGGCGGCGAAGTCGACGATCGCTTTTTCGAGTTGCTCGGGCGGCATCTGGCCGTGAGCCACGATGGTGCGAGCGTCGGGAACGAGGCGCTTCACCATGTTTTCGAGTTGGTAGAGGCCTTCGATGCGGTTGTTGACGATGAACACCTGGCCGCCGCGTGCTATCTCGAAGTTGATGGCTTCGGCCACGAGGTCGTCGTCGAGCGAGGTGACGGATGTGACGATGGGGTAGCGGTTGGCCGGCGGGGTGGTGAGCGACGACAGGTCGCGGGCGCCCATAAGCGAGAATTGCAGGGTGCGCGGAATGGGCGTTGCGCTCATAGTGAGGGTGTCGATGTTGACTTTGAGCTGCTTCAGTTTCTCCTTGACGGCGACGCCAAACTTCTGCTCCTCGTCGACGATGAGTAGCCCGAGATCTTTGAATTTTACCGTCTTGCCGATGAGTTTGTGGGTGCCGATGATGATGTCGATAGATCCGTCGGCCAGTCCGGATAGAATCTCTTTGACTTGTTTTGGCGTGCGGGCGCGCGACAGGTAGTCAACTTTGACGGGGAAGTCTTTGAGGCGCTCGGAGAATGTGGTGAAGTGCTGATAGGCAAGCACAGTGGTGGGCACGAGGACGGCGACTTGCTTGCCGTCGGTGGCTGCCTTGAATGCGGCGCGGATGGCGATTTCGGTCTTGCCGAAGCCCACGTCGCCACAGATGAGGCGATCCATAGGTCGGTCGCTCTCCATGTCGGCCTTGACTGCCTTGGTGGCGGTGAGCTGGTCGGGGGTGTCTTCGTAGATGAACGACGCTTCGAGTTCTTCTTGCATATAGCTGTCGGGCGAGAAAGCGAAGCCTTTCTCCTGACGGCGCTTGGCGTAGAGTTGGATGAGGTCGCGGGCGATGTCCTTGAGTTTGGACTTGGTGCGCTCTTTCAGTTTGTTCCATGCTCCGGAGCCGATGCGGTTCAATTTGGGCGGCACACCTTCTTTGCCGCGATACTTGGCCAACTTGTGCAGGGCGTGAATCGACACGAAGATGATGTCGTTGTTCTGATACACGAGTTTGATCATCTCCTGCACGTGGCCGCCGACGTCGGTGCGCAGCAGTCCGGCGAAGCGTCCCACGCCGTGGTCGACGTGTACGACGTAGTCGCCGACTTCGAGGGCATTGAGTTCCTTGATCGACATTGCCAACTTGCCCGAGCGGGCGCGGTCACTGCGGAGGGTGTACTTGTGGAAGCGGTCGAATATCTGGTGGTCGGTGAATGCGCAGATGCGGCAGGTGTGATCGACGAAGCCTTCGTGGAGCGTGCCCGGGACAGGAGTGAAGTCAATCTTGTCGCCGCGATCCTCGAAGATGACGCGCAGACGGTCGAATTGCTTTTCGTTGTCGCTGAGGATGTGAATCGTGTAGCCTTCGGATAGCAGGCGGGTGAACTCAGTGCCGATGAGGTCGAAGTTCTTGTGATACAGGCCTTGCGGCGAGCAGTTGAAGTCGAGGGCTGCGTCGGCGACTTGCGGGCGGTCGCCTGCGGTGAAGTACACGCGCTTGAATCCTTCGAGGCGCCGGGCGAAGTCGTCGGGGTCGACGACGCGATCGAGTGCCTCGGTGTCGAACTCTCCGGAGGTGACAGCGTTCTGCGACATTGATTCGGCGCTGATGGCACGGAGACGTTCGACTATGGAATCGGGCTCGCGGATGATGACGAGGGTGGCGGGATCGATGTATTCGAGCAGCGACTGGCCGCGTGCGGTGCGTGCATCGACGTCGGCCACGATGTCGATGCGCTGCAGGCGGCTTTCGGAAAGCTGTGTCTCGATGTTGAATGTGCGGATTGAGTCGATTTCGTCGCCGAAGAAGTCGACACGGTAGGGCAGTTCGCTGCCGTAGCCGAAGATGTCGATGATGGAGCCGCGCACGGCGAAGTGTCCCGGCTCATAGACGTAGTCGACTTCGACGAAGCCTCGGTCGCGCAACTTCTTCTGTAAGTCGCTCAGGTCGACGGCGGTGCCGGTGGAGAGAGTGATGGTGTCGTCGGCGATGTCGTCGCGCGAGGCCACTTGCTCGGCGAGTGCTTCAGGGTAGGTGACGACGAATGCGAGAGTGCTGTCGGATGCAAGGCGGCGGAGGGTCTCGGTGCGAAGGATTACCGATGGCGGGTCAACTTGGCCGTAGCGGATGTCGCGCTTGTAGGCCGACGGCATCAGAGTGACGGCATCTTCGCCGACGAGGCGCGATATGTCGTGGTAGAGATAGCCGGCGTCGTCGGCATCGGAACCCACGACGAGGGCGGGCACTTGTCCGCGCTTCATGGCTGTAATGGCCACGGCGGCCGATGAACCTGCGGCGGAGTAGACGGTGCGGTGTGCGGCGTCGGCGTCGAGAAGCGAGTCGAGCGCACGACGACGCGTCGCCGTCATTATTTTTTTTTCAAGTTCGGAGAGGGTCATCCGTTAGTCGTTTTTAGGATGAAGAATGGCGCTGAGAGCGTCGCGGTCGAGGAGCAGGGCTGCGGCGCGGCGAGTGGCATCGTCGTTGGCTGCGGCACGCATAAGGCAGTCGTAGTCGTTGTAGTAGCGTTGAGACAGTTCGGCATCGAGCAGGCGCAGGAGTTCGTCGCGGTTGAAGTCGAGGTCGTGATTGAGGTCGTGTTTCAGCATTCCGGCGAGACGGTCGATTTGGGCCTTGACGGAGTCGTTCATATAGCCTTCGAACTCGGCTGCTTCGCGCAGGTAGTCGATGCCGGCTTCGCTTGCGCGGTCGTATTTGAATCGATCGGGGTCGATGAATGCCTTGAACTCGTTGAATATCGAATCGCCGATGACCCATTCGGAGGCGGCCGGAACGCTGTCGTGGCGAGCGCGGTAACGGTTGGCGAAGTCGAAAATCCAGTTGTCGGCTACTGCGCTGTAGATGACGTTGTTGACCGAGGTGTCGTTGAGGGCGATGTCGGGTGTGATGCCGCCGCCGTCGCGCACTTCACGGCCGGCGGCAGTGTGCCATACGGTGGTGAGGCTGTCGGGGATGCGCATCGGCGAACCGTCGTCGCGGCGGTGCGAGTAGTCGATGGCTTGGATGAGGCGGCCGCTGGGGATGTAGTAGCGTGCCACGGTGAGTTTGAGCAAGCCGCCGTAGGCCACGGGGCGCGATGTCTGTACCAAGCCTTTGCCGTAGGAGCGGTCGCCGATGATGACGGCGCGGTCGAGGTCCTGCATGGAGCCGGCGAGGATTTCAGAGGAAGAGGCGGTGGAGCCGTTGATGAGGATTGCCAGCGGGATGTCTTCGGCGATGGGCTTGCGGGTGGTTTTGTAGATTTTTTGATTGGAGCCGGAGGCGTCGCGTGTACGGACGATTTCGGTGCCTTTGGGTACGAACAGGCCTGCGATGCCTACGGCGCCGTCGATGACGCCGCCGCCGTTGCCGCGCAGGTCGAGGATGAGGCCGCGGAGTCGGCCGGTGGCTTTCATCTCGGCGATGGCGTCGCGCACGTGGTCGGCGCTCTGCTCATTGAATGTGGAGAGGGTGATGAAGCCGATGCCGTCGTCGCCGAGGCGGTGGTATGGGACGGGTTCGACTTCGATGGTGCGGCGCACGATGTTGAATGTCAGCAGCGAGTCTTCGACCCACGGGCGCTCGATGTCGACGGTGAGTGAAGTGCCGGCTTGTCCGCGCAGTATGCTGCTGACGCGGTCGGTGGTGAGGCCGTCGACGCTCTGCCCGTTGATGGCGAGAATCTTGTCGCCGTGGCGCAGACCGGCTTGCTGCGCGGGTGTGCCCCATACGGGTTGTGACACGTATACTCGGCCGGTGCCGCGCTTGGAGATGTAGGCCCCGATACCGCCATAGTGTCCGGTGGAGATTACAGAGAGGTTTTCTACTTCGTCCTCGGAGTAGTATTCGGTGTAGGGGTCGATTGAGGAGAGCATGGCGTCGATGGCGGTGCGGGTGATGCGCTCGGCATCGAGGGTGTCGACGTAGTTGGAGTACAGTTCCTTGGTGATGGAATTGAATATGGAGAGGTTGCGGTCGATCGACAGTTTGTTGTTGCGAGCTTGAGAGGGGGTGAATACGGCCAAGAGCGCCAATGCGCCGGCCACGGCAGTGAATATCTTTTTCATCGCTATATTGTTCGGGTTGAAATCGTTAGCGAAGTTACGCATTTTGTGCCGAAAAATTATGAGATTTATAAAATTTATAAGTCTTATAAAACAGCAAAGCCGCCCGCGGGCGGCTTTGCTATGGAGTGTTCCGGAAAAAAACAGCGTGTTTTATGCTTTGTCGGCGGTGATGCGTTCGAGCCACTTGACCATACCGAACATCACGCACATAGAGATGAGGCAGACGAGGAGGAATACGCCCCATGCTTGCCAAATGGGCCATGCATTGTACATCAGTGGGCCTACCCACAGCAACAGGTTGCCGACGGCGGTGGCACCGAGCCACAGACCCTGGCAAAGGCCTTGCATATTCTTGGGCGCTACTTTCGATACGAATGACAGGCCCAGGGGCGAGATGAACAATTCGGCCACGGTGAGGAAGAAGTAGATGACGAACATGATCCAGTAGCCGCTCTTGAGGGTGGCAGAAACGGCGGGATCCATACTTGTGAATACTTCGGCCGAGGGATAGCCTTTGATGTAGCAGTAGACCATGAGGAAGAGGTAGGTGATGCCGGCGATGCCCATGCCGATACCAATCTTGCGCGGGGTGGAGATGGCGCGACCCTTACGGGCGAGGCTGCCGAAGATGAACATCACTATGGGAGTGAGGATGATGACGAAGAAGGGGTTGACGGCTTGCCAGATTTCGGGAGCGATCTTGTCGGTCTGAACGAAGTCGCGGGCGAAGAGCGACAGCGAGGTGCCGTTCTGGTGGAATGAGAACCAGAAGAAGATGGCGATGCCGAGCACGGCGAAGAGGGCGTACATGCGCTGTTTGATTTCCTTGGCCATGGCTGCGCGTTCTTCGGCGGTGTAGTTAACAGTCTCTACGGCTTCTTTCTTGGGAGGATTGGGGAGGCCTTTCTTGTAGATGATGAAGATGGTGAGCGACAGCAACATTGCGGCAATCGAGGCGATGAACGAGTAGTGGATGCCGGTGTTGAACACGTCGAGGTACTGCGAGCAGAATGCGGCGATGTCTGCGGGCTGTCCGCCGCCTACTTCGGAGATGAGGCCGGTGAGTTTGGTGACGTCGGCGTCGGCCATGCCGCCTGCGAGGTATTTATGGGCGAGGGCGGGCAACTGTGCGTTGTAGGCAAGGTTGTGCAGCCCGAGCCACCACGAACGCAGCAGCGGAGCAACGAAGGGGGCTGCAAGGCCGCCGATGTTGATGAATACGTAGAAAATCTGGAAGCCGGCGTCGCGCTTTTCGGCGTACTTGGGGTTGTCGTAGAGCTGACCTACGATAGCCTGTAGGTTGCCCTTGAACAGGCCGTTGCCGAATGCGATGAGGAACAAGGCGGCGCAGGTGAGTGTGAGCAGCCAAGTCTTGTTGTCGGCTGTGGCGAGAATGGGCACGGCGAGGATGGCGTAGCCGATGCTCATGACGATGAGGCCTCGGATGATGGTGCCTTTGTAGTTCTGGGTGCGGTCGGCGATGAAGCCGCCGACGAGGCTCAGGATGTAGATGCCTGCGTAGAAGCACGAATAGATGATGCCGCTGGTTTCGTCGCTGAGTCCGAATTTGGAGCAAAGAAACAGCACGAGCACGGCGTTCATGATGTAGTAGCCGAAGCGTTCGCCAAGGTTACTGAGAGCGGCCGGGATTAGCCCTTTGGGATGGTCTTTGAACATAAATTAGGTATTAAGTGAGGTTTGTGAATATTGTCGGTTTGCGTTGAGGAGGAATTACTTCTTGTGCGATTCTTCGATGGCCTTGAAAGCGCGTGCGTAGAGGCGCATTTGCTTCACCATGGCGAGCAGGCCGTTGGCGCGTGTGGGCGAGAGGTGTTCGCCCAGGCCGATGGCGTCGATGAAGTGAAGGTCGGATTCGAGAATTTCGTCGGGGGTATGCTCGTTCAGAACGCTGATGAGCAGCGATATGATGCCTTTGACGATGACGGCATCGCTGTCGGCGGTGAAGTGAACAAGGCCGTTGTCGTCGAGGCGGGCGTCGAGCCACACGCGGCTTTGGCAACCTTCGATGAGGTGTTGCGGTGTCTTGAGTGCTTCGTCGATTGGCGGCAGTTCGTTGCCGAGGTCGATGATCTGTGCGTATCGGTCGAGCCAGTCTTCGATGTCGGCAAACTCGTCGATTATTTCTTGTTGTTTCTCGTTTATAGTCATAGCAGTCATTATTTTTCGTGATAAATAACGTTGAGGACGACGCGGCCTACGGCGAGCATTGTCGCGGGGTCGAGGTTGGAGAGGTTGTCTTCATGGGTGTGCCAAGTGGCGGGGAACGAGCCGGTGGCGGGGTTGGCGCTTTCGATGATGTCGGCTGTGGGGATGCCGGCACGGATGAGCGGCAGGTGGTCGTCGGTGATGGCACCGCCTACGGCCATTGGGAAGCGGTCGGCGAGGCCCATACGATCGGCCATGGCCCAAATCTTTGCGGTGGGCTTTTGTGCTTCGGTCACGGAGAAGTATTCGCGGTTGAAGCGTGCGCCGCGTCCGCCTACCATATCGAGCAGTATGCCGAAGCGCGGGGCGGGCATGGCGGAGGAGTAGGGAAGATGCTCGGCGAACCGGCGGGCGCCGATGGCCCATGAATCTTCGTCGCCCGAGGCGGGTGCATCGGAGCGTACGCCGTAGTCTTCGCAGTCGGTGAGGAGCAGGTCGACGCGGACGTCGGCCGGGCGCAGTCCGAGATTGCGGGCGATTTCGAGGATTACGGCCACGCCCGAAGCGCCGTCGTTGGCGCCGTCGATGGGGGTGTCGCGCAGTGTGGGGTCGGTTTCGCTGTCGGCCCACGGGCGGGTGTCGTAGTGGGCGAGAACGAGGATGCCGGTCGGTGCGGCGGCGTTGAAGGTGGCGAAGATGTTCTGCACGTCGAGGTGCGTGCCGTCCCAGGCGGTGGCTTGCGAGCGGAGGATGGCGACGCTGTCGGCTCCGGCGGTGCGGAGTGTGTTGACGAGCCAGTCGCGGCACGCGGCGTGTGCGGCGGTGCCGGGTACGCGCGGGCCGAACTCGACCTGTCGGGAGGCATAGGCCATTGCCGAATCGGCCGAGAATTGTCCCGGCTCGTCGGTTGCGGCGGCTGTATTGTCGGTCGTCGCGGCTGCCGAGGTCTTGCTGCCCGAGCAAGCTATCAGTGCGAGCGACATAGCGGCTGTTATGGCGAACATTAGGCGGATGAGTTTCATTGCTTGCGGAATTGTTGAATCAGGGAGTTGGCCTTGTCAATGTCGCCGACATGGTCGACGTCGATAATCTTGCCGAGGTCGTAGGCATAGAGCTGACAGTCGGCGGCGACGAGGGCTCGCTGGTAGTTGCGCATACGGGCCTTGCCCGAGGCGATGCAGTCCTGCAATATGTCGAGGGCTCGCGGAGCGCACAGCCCGTAGATGCCGCCGGATATGTAGTGCGCGCCGAGAATGGGCTCGTCGCAATAGTCGGATATGCGGTTGGCAGCGTCTGTATATACATATAAGGGTTTCTCGTCGTCGATGTATGTGGTGACGGCCATGTAGCCGTCGGCTTTACTGTCGGCGGCGAATGCGGCGACGTAGCGGCGGAATGCTTCCTCGTCGAAGATGGTGTCGACGGTGGTAAGGATGAATTTTCCTGCCGGGATGTGTCGCGACAATTCATAGAAACTGTGCATGGAGTCGGGTGTGGACTTCACGACGAGGTCGATCGGTACGGGTGAAGCGGGTGCTGCAACTTCGCGGATGTAGTGGGCCACTTCGAACATTTCTTTGTTGACGATGATGCTGATGCGCTCGGCGTCGCAACTGATGAATATGTCGATGAGGCGCTGTATCATCGGCCGTCCGTCGATCTGCACGAGCGGCTTGGGAAGGACGACGCCTTCGGCTGCGAGGCGCGAGCCTTCGCCGGCTGCTATGATGGCGTAGTTCATAATCAATCTCCGGAAAGGTCGAGAACTACATTGTCGGCACCTTTCTCATAGTACTGTCGGCGCAGGGGCGAGCGAGTGGCTTCGTCCTGACGGCGACGGTTGCGAAGGATGTCGATTGCCGAATAGATGGCTTGGCGGAGCGATTCGGGCGATGCTTCGCCCTTGCCGGCGATGTCGTAGCCGGTGCCGTGGTCGGGTGATGTGCGCACGAAGGGCAGGCCTGCGGTGAAGTTGATGCCGGAGTCCATGGCGAGTGCTTTGAACGGTGCGAGGCCTTGGTCGTGGTACATGGCGAGGATGCCGTCGAATTTGCTGAAAGCTCCCGAACCGAAGAATCCGTCGGCGGCGTAAGGGCCGAATGCGAAGATCTTGCGTTCGTGAGCTTCGGCGATTGCCGGTTCGATGATGTCTTTTTCTTCGTTGCCGAGCAGGCCGTTGTCGCCGCAGTGGGGGTTGAGCGCGAGGACGGCGATGCGGGGCGAGTGAATGCCGAAGTCGCGGATGAGCGAGCGGTTGAAGATGTCGAGTCTCTCGATGATATCTTCTTTGGTGATAGCGTCGGCGACTTTGCGCACGGGCAGGTGGGTGGTCATCAGTGCCACGCGGATGGTGTCGTTGCAGAGAATCATCAGTGCCTTGCCTTCGCCTGCGGCGGCTTCGAGGTATTCGGTGTGGCCGGGGAATGTGAATGTTTCGCTTTGGATGTTGGCCTTGTTGATCGGGGCTGTGACGAGAACGTCGATGAGGCCTTGCTTGAGGTCGGAAACGGCGCGTTCGAGTGCGGCGAATGCGGCTTTGCCTGCTTCGGGGGTGGATTGCCCGGGATCGGCATGCACGTCCTCGGGGATGACATTGATGATGTTGTTGGCGTCGGGGCGGGCTTGTGAGGCGTCCTCGATTTGCAACAGGTTGACGCCTTGCAGTTGCAGGGCTTTGCGGTAGCCGGCGGCAATCTTGGCCGAGCCGTAGACTATGGGCGTGCAGAGCTCGAGAATACGATTGTCCTCAAGTACTTTGAGGATGATCTCGTAGCCGACGCCGTTGATGTCGCCGTGGGTGATTCCCACTTTTATCTTATCGTGCATATTATATCGGGGTGTTAGGATTGTTGTAGTTCGGGATTGTTCTTGCCGGCCAACATACCGCAGGCGGCATCGATGTCTTCGCCTCGGCTGGCGCGGATTGTGGCTGTGACGCCGAGCGAGTTGAGGCGGTCGCGGAAGGCTTCCATCACGGCTTTCGACGGCGGCAGCATGTCAGAGCCGGGCAGGGCGTGGTAGCGGATGAGATTGACGCGAGCCGATGTGCCGCGCAGCAGTCGTGCCACTGCGTCGGCGTGAGCCGGATCGTCGTTGAGACCTTTCCACAGTATATATTCTACGGAGAAGCGGCGCTGATGTGCGAAGTCGTATTCGCGCAGCAGGGCGATGACGTCGGCCACGGGATAGGCTTTTTCGACCGGCATCATGACTCGGCGCTCGGCGGCGAAGGGCGAATGCAGGCTCAGGGCTATGTGAACCTTGGTGCTGTCGAGCAGTTGGCGCAGGTGTGGCAGGTTGCCGACGGTCGACACGGTGATGCGCTTGGGGCTCCATGCCAAACCCCAGGGGGCGGTGAGGATGTCGACGGCTCGCAATACGGCGTCGAGGTTGTCGGTGGGTTCGCCCATGCCCATGAATACGATGTTGGTAAGCTGCTCGCTGCCGGGAACGGACAGTACTTGGTTGATGATCTGCGAGGCCGTGAGGTTGCCGTGGAAGCCTTGGCGGCCTGTCATACAGAATGTGCATCCCATACGGCAGCCGGCTTGCGACGACACGCAGAGGGTGGCTCGGTCGCGGTCGGGGATGAATACGGCTTCGACATCGCGTCCGCCAACGCCGTCGAAAAGGTATTTTGCGGTGCCGTCGGCGCTGAGCGCTTCTGCTTTTGGAGCGGTGCGGCCGACAGTGTACGACTGTTCGAGGCGAGCACGAGCGGCCTTCGACAGATCGGTCATCTGCTCGAACGATGTGGCGCGGCGTTCGTAGAGCCACGCGGTCATTTGCTTGGCGGCAAATGGTTTAAGCCCCACTTGGAGAGCCAATTCCTTGAGTTCGTCGACTGTCTTGCCTATCAAAGGCTGCTTTTCCGTTTGCTCCATACGTGTAAATTTTTACAAAAATACGACAAATGTGGAAAAAAACAGCACTGCTTTAGCGAAAAAATGAGAGTGATGATTGTATATCGCGAAAAAAGTCGTACCTTTGCACCACGTTGACCGAACGAGGTACGCCCGGATGGCGGAATCGGTAGACGCGACGGTCTCAAACACCGTTGGAGCAATCCATCCCGGTTCGATCCCGGGTCCGGGTACTGATAATGACTGTTAATCATCTGATTTACAGTCATTATTTCTTTTGTAGGGTGTACTAAAAGTGTACTGTTTGCGAAAATCGAGCGATATAGCCGAAATATTTTTTGAATTTTTAAGAGACGTTTGTTATATTTAATTGTTGTTGTCTTCCAATTTTTCGATACCATAAAAGGAGGCTATTGTGTGCATGTTCTAAAAATTAGATTTGCGTACCACAAAAAATAATCGTATACTTGCAATCTAATAAAAATCAGATAATCTTATGCAAGAGAAATTTCAAGCTTTAACTAAAGAAGAGCGATTATATATCGTTGCTGCGGTTTTCTTCTTTGCAGGATTTGCACCAACATCCTTGTCAAGTTCTGAGATGTGGCTGCTGTGTTCTGTCATGGATTTATCAGAAGAAGAAATAAAAAAATTTAATATTCCTGACTATGACTCTTTGATAAGCCACATCAAGAATAATAGCGATGATGATATAAAACACTGGATAATCACTAATACCTATAAATATGTATTAAAGAGTAGGCGAAGTGATGCCGAACCGGCATTCAAAGCGTTTGTTAACGATTTGAAATGGGATAAAAATATGATTAAGGAATCCATGGCGTTGTGCAAGGAGTTAAACTCTTAGTCAGAAAACTTTAGCGAATATGATAGGAGTTAAGGCAAACAAATGTTTGGTTTTCACTCTCCTACGTTTCATCATAGAGGGGGGCTGCGCCGTAATACGTAATTACGACACAGCCCCCGAATGTATCACGGCCCCAATTGATGTTGTCGGCTATCCATTGGTCGAGTTTACCGGCGTTGATTTTCTGCATACCATCGTTGTCGGAGGTCATCACCATGTTGAGGCAGCGTACCTGACGGTCGGAGATTTTCCGGGTTATCCCGGCGTTGGCGATGCGGTGTTCGACAGCCGCCGCAAGCCCGGTTATCCCGTCGGGATATTCGACCAGCCCGTAGCGGTTGAGGTGCGTCCGCGCCGGGTCTGCGTTGTCGGGATGGGAGGTGCGCTCGATATGCTTGGCGATCGAGTTCAAAGACGAGTTCGCCTTGATGATGTGGAACACTGCGTAGCTCATAAGCGGGCGAGTTTTTGTTGCGGAGCAATCGGAGTGTACGGCTTCCAATTAAGCCGTTCCGGGGTTTCCAAAGGGATGTCACCCTTTGGCATATTGGGGATATTTTTAGCGTATCGGAACGATATGCGGCTCGAAAAATTCCCTAATATGCTAAGGAATTTCCCGCATGGCTGTAATTTCCGTGCGCGGCAGCACGGATGGAACTGCTCCCCAAACGAGGGTCGCAGGGCGGCAGACCACTGTAACGGGTATAGTGGTACACCGAGAAAAAAACTTGATTTCATCATTTCAAATACAGTAATAACACCCTTGCACTCTTGCACAGTTGGAAGTGTGCAAAAATGCAAGGAATGCAAAGGGGTAAATTTAGATTTTGGAGTACGAACCGTAACTGTCACGGGAAAAGAAAACGCCCCG
This sequence comes from uncultured Bacteroidales bacterium, assembly GCA_937995285.1. Taxonomy (GTDB): domain Bacteria; phylum Bacteroidota; class Bacteroidia; order Bacteroidales; family Muribaculaceae; genus CAG-873. Next base: position 36,732 of record CALKKU010000059.1, read on the forward strand.
TTTGTCGTGTAAAAACTTCTTGAAAGTTCGCTCCGGCATTCTGTTATTGGAGGCTATCGCCACGCCCTCGGCGGTGGTGAACGTGTCGGGCAGTTCCGACATCACGGCAAGCTGCACATCGGTCAAACCATCCTCTCCGATTATGCCCTGCACCTTTGCGGCTGTCACGCGGAAATACTCCGTCAGCCGGATTGAACGCTCGACGGTGGCGGTGTCTATCGCCTTTTTCTTCTTCGCCCCGGTCGCCCAGTCAGCAATCGCCAGCAGGAGGCAGAACCTTACGGCATAGATTTCGAGTTTGCTCGCTATGGCGGTCTGCGTGTCGCTCTCCTCGGCGTTGCACTTGTCGGTGTATTCGTTCTGCCATTTGACAAGGCGGTCGAGCGCTCCGGGTGCAAACAGCACGTTCTCCGGGATTACATTGCCGTTGGTGTCGGTTGCCGGAACAATATCCGTCAGCTTGGAGATTATCTCACGCCATGCCGCAACGATGTCGAATGAGGGAGTTTTTCTCTCGCTGCTCCATTTCACCTTTGATTGGTCGTCCGGCACGTCGGCTGCCAATGCTCCGTTACTCAAACAAGGAAATCTCCGCGATAGTTCGCTATGTCCGGCTTTGTCCGATTTATTCTGAATAATGTCCGGCTTTTCTTTTCGGCGGTCGTTTCCTTGTCGGTGCAACGAAATTACAGCCCCGGCACGGAATATCCAATCTTTCAGCACCTTGCGACTTGCATTGACTAACGGCTGACTGAAATCGGCTAATCCTCTGCCCGGTGATATATTAAGTTACGAAAATTTTTCGGAATTTGCAAATGTGGAATCAATATTAGGCTATATTAGACCATACAACAAAATATGGCTCTAATTTTATCAGGTATTTATATGATTAGGCGTAACCTATTAATGACGATTAAATTTTTAATGGTAAATATTTACAAGTAAAGCCACCATCTAAAATCTGTCGTAAATATTAATTGGAGTTAACTTTTCAAGCAAGATGTCATGTGCGGACTGTAAAAATTGTACAAGGATACTATTACTGTATTCTTGTTCTATGAATCCATTTGGCTCTGTTTGAATTCTAATTTTAGTAATCCCTTCATTTAATAATTGATTTAGTTGCGAAACATTAATTGTGCAATGTGCTCCTGAAATAAATAGATTGTAATTTTTGCCATTAATGGAAACGTCCTGGCTTCGCTTTCCATCATCGGCATTATCAATTTTAAGCTCAATAACGTTGCTCTTATTGGTTTTTATGAGAACCTTTCCATCAAAACTAATATCCACGGGATATGTTGTAAGTGGGGTGATATGTATCACCCAATGATCAACAGAATTAACTTTATTCAAACTTAAATAAAATCCAAATTGGGTATTTTCATTTGGAGAATTTGAAAAAATACTCCTTGTCGTTTCAGCTCCATAGCCATCGCACAAATTATATGTATCTGCTATCTCAACCTGCGAAAAGGCTTTTAAGTTGAAAATAAAAGCTACACTGACAGCAATAAAT
>CALKKU010000060.1 GCA_937995285.1 uncultured Bacteroidales bacterium
GATTCCCGCTTGGACTGTTCAACCTTTTGTTGCTGCTGCGGTTGAACGGTCTGTTGCGGTCGTTGTTCCTGCTGCACAGGCTCGGGCGATGAGCCGGTAAGTTCGGCGAAATCCTCCATCAGCCGACGTGTCGCTTCGGATTGCTCTACCGATGTATCTATGAGTGCATCGGCATTTGTTGGATGTGATTCGGCTGCGACGAGTCGTTCCAAACGCGCTATCTCGGCTTCCATTTGGTCGAGTTCGCGCTTCACGGCCACGGCTCGCTTCACGCGCGGGTCGCTTTTGGCTTTCTCTATCGCATAGAGTGCCATAGGGTTGAGCGGTCGGTCGCACTTGCGGCAGAAACTGCGATAATTAAGTGTGCCGCAGTCGGGGCAGATGATGCCGCCGCGCGGATTGCCGCATTCCGGGCAGAGCGCTTCGTTGCCGCTTATCTCCGAGCCGCAGAAGGTGCAAAATGTGCCTGCCGGTTTGTCGCCGCCAAGCGAAGCTCCGCATTCTTCGCAGAACTTTGCTCCCGCAACAATCGGCGCCCCGCAGTTGGGGCAGCTGCCTGATTTGTGGTGCTGCACTGTCTGCGACATCGTGCGTGTCTTCGACTGTTCGCGATACAGATTTTTATTGAGTGGATCGTTTCCCATTGGTTCGATTCGAGATGTTATATTTACAAAGGTATGAAATATCGCCTCGTTTCGGCGTATCGTTACGTCAATTTAACAGGAGTTAACAATATTATTTGATACATTTTTGCGGTATAATGCTGATTTTAAGGTATTGTAGAGTGTCGTAGGTCGTTCGCTCTATAAAACAGCAAATCGCCGACAGCGTTCCGGAAGGCTGTCGGCGATTTGTTGAATTTTATCGGTTGCTGCGCAATTATTTCTTGCCGCGGTTGCCGTAACGGCTCATGAACTTGTCCACACGACCTGCGGTGTCGACGAGCTTCTGCTTACCGGTGAAGAAGGGGTGCGAAGCGTTGGTGATTTCAAGTTTCAGCAAGGGGTACTCGGTGCCGTCGATTACGATGGTTTCGCGAGTTGCCACGGTCGAACGTGTGATGAATGTCACGTCGTTCGACATGTCTTTGAATGCTACCGGACGATAGTTGGTAGGGTGAATGTCTTTTTTCATTGTTATAACGTTATAGCTTAATTATCAAGTTGTTTGGATGGTTGGTAAGACCTTCCGCTTGTAATGGCTTGCAAAGATAGTACTTTTCTGCCACATGGCCAAGCATTCTGTCGAAATTTCACAGCACGGCGGAAATTTCTTTGAATGCGAAGGTGCGCGGCGGGTCGGTGGCGAGGGTGAGCATGCCGTCGGGAGCTATCGAGGCAATGGCGGCATTGACGACTTCTCCGCAGATGTTGTCGCGCCAGGGATAGACGCCTGTGCCGCGCCATTGGCGCGAGCGGTAGCGGGCGGTGAGAGACGCGATGTCGGGGGCGCTGTCATAGCGGTCGAAGTCGGCGAGTATGCGGTCGGTGATGTCGATGAGCAATGATTGTATGTCGTAGGTGCTGTCGGTCAACTGAGCCATCGATACCGGGTTCGGAGCGTCACTGACAAATTTTGTCTGATTCACGTTGATTCCGATACCGACAACCGAGCGGTCAATGCCACTGCTGAACGAATTTTCAATGAGAATGCCGCACAGTTTGAGGTCATCGACATAGATGTCGTTGGGCCACTTGATTCGGACTTCGCGACCGCCCATAGCCTGTTGCAGCGCGTCGGCTATGGACATGGCCGTCACCATCGAGATTGCGAATGCCTGCGATGCCGGTATGTTGCGCGGGCGCAGCAACACGGAGAATGACAGATTCATCCCCGCAGCGGCTTCCCACGAGTTGCCGCGTTGTCCGCGCCCCGCTGTCTGTGAATGCGCCGCATACACGGTGCCGTGGGGCAACGTCGCGGCATCGGCAATCAGTGTGCTGCTTGTCGATTGGAGTTCGTCGAACCAACGGATGGCCGCACGGCTCATGGTTGTGTGACGGTTATGTCGCGCGACCGGTCGTCGTTGACGCGTACTTCCACGTTGACGGTGTCGTCGGGCAGGATGTCGGCAACGATGTCGGGCCATTCAATGAGGCACAGTGCGCCGGAATCGAGATAGTCTTCAAAACCGATGTCGAGCACTTCTTCGAGATTGTCGAGGCGATAGAGGTCGAAGTGGTAGATGAGTTCGGCCGTAGTTTCCGAGCGGTATTCGTTGGCGATGGCGAATGAAGGAGAATTAGCCTCTTCGGGGTCGACGCCGAGAGCCTGTACGAGAGCCGAAATGAACGTGGTCTTGCCGGCGCCCATCTCGCCTTTGAATGCGTAGACTGTCTCGTCGCCCATAAGTGCCATAAACTCGTGAGCGGCTGCGGGCAGTGCCGCAGCGTCGGCTACATGTATTGTCGTTGTTTTGCTCATATTTATAGAGGTGTTGATTATTTTGCGGTAAGAGTAATCAGTGGCACGAGCATTTCTTCCATCGAAATGCCGCCGTGCTGGAACGTGCCTGTGTAGTACTGCACGTAGTAGTTGTAGTTGTTCGGGTAGGCGAAGAAGTCGTGTCCGCCGGCGAAGATGTAGGCTGTCGACACGTTGGGCGACGGCAATCCGAACTGTTCGGGCCGCTTTATCTCATAGACCTGCTTCGGATTGTAGTTGAGGTTCTTGCCGAGCTTGTAGCGCAGGTTGGTGTTGGTGTTCTTGTCGCCGACAACTTTCACCGGATTGTCGACACGGATGGTGCCGTGGTCGGTGGTGAGCACTATGCGTGCGCCGGTGGCGGCGATGCGCTTGAACAGGTCGATGATACCGGAGTGGCGGAACCACGACTCGGTGAGCGAGCGATAGGCGGCGTTGGTCGATGCCAGTTCGCGAATCATCTTCGATTCGGTACGTGCGTGCGACAGCATATCGATGAAGTTGAGCACCACCACGTTGAGGTCGTTGTGCTCAAGCGATGAGAAGTCGCGCAGCAGGCGTTCGCAGGCCGCCGAGTCGTTGATTTTGTTGTACGAGAAGCGGTAGTGCTTGCGGTAGCGTTCGAGTTGAGTGGCGATGAGTGGCGATTCGTTGAGGTTCTTGCCTTCTTCGGAGTCGTCGTCGACCCACAGTTCGGGAAACATCTGCGATATTTGCAGCGGCGTCAGCCCCGAGAATATGGCATTGCGAGCGTACTGAGTGGCCGTGGGCAGGATTGCCGTATATATCTCTTCGTCGAAGGTGAAGTAATCGGCAAGTAGCGGCTTCACCGTGCGCCACTGGTCGAGGCGGAAGTTGTCGATGACGATGAAGAATACCTTGTCGCCGCGGTCAAGCAGCGGAAATACTCTTTCGGGGAAAAGCCGTGGACTCATCAGCGGTGCTCCATCTTTGAAATCAGGCGCCCACTTTTCGTAGTTGCGGCGTATCCATTTGTTGAATGCCGCGTTGGCCTCGGTCTTCTGCATTTCGAGCATCTCGTCCATATTGGTCTCGGTTTCGGCCAATTCGAGTTCGCGATAAACGAGCTTGCCGTAGAGCTCATACCAGTCTTCGATAGTTGATGCCGAATTGATGTGGTCGGAAATCGACAGGAAGTCCTCTCGGTAGTCGCGCGAGGTCTGTTCGGCGATGAGGCTGTCGCTGTGGAGCAGACGCTTCAGGGCTATCAGTATTTGATTGGGGTTGACTGGCTTGATGAGGTAGTCGGCAATCTTGTTGCCGATGGCCTGGTTCATGATGTTCTCTTCCTCGCTCTTGGTAATCATGATTACAGGAGTGTGTGGGAGAACTTGCTTGATGCGGCTAAGGGTTTCGAGGCCGGTGAGGCCGGGCATATTCTCATCGAGGATGATGAGGTCGAACGGCTGCGATTCAATCATTTCGAGCGCGTCGTGGCCATTGTTGGCCGTGGTGACATCGTACCCGCGCGAGCGCAGGAACAGGATGTGGGGCTTGAGGAGATCTATCTCGTCGTCGGCCCATAGAATTTGATGTTTTGCTGACATAGTTTTGCTCAATCTAACAATGGGTCATCGCCTTCGCTGCCGGGGTCGTAGGTCGGTACGGCCGGGCGAGCGGGCGTGGGAACGATTACAGGGGCGGGCTGAGCCGGAGTTGCCGGCGCAGGCGTGGATGGTGCTGCCGGGGCAGATGCCGGCGTAGGAGTGGTTGTCGTCGGAGCGCTCGGAGTACTCTGTGTTCTCTGAGTACTCGGACTTTCAGTGCTCGAGGATTCATCTGTCGACTGCTCGGATGCCGGCTGCTCGGGCTGCTCAGTCGGCTCCGGCTCTTGCTCGGTCGGAGCGATGTCAACGCTTTCGTCGGCCTCGGTGAGCGTTTCGACTTGCGCGGGTTGCAGCAGGTCGGCCTGTGTGTCGACATAATTCTGCTCTTGCAGGAAGCGGAAATATTCATCGAACGAGCGTCCTTGGCTCAGAAGTATCTTGAAGTTGGCATCGCTGATGACCACGGGGCGCACGCCTGCGGGCAACTTGAACTCGGCATCGTTGGCCATGACACGGCGGTAGTGGTTGAGTTCGTTCATCGATGCAAAGTCGCGTATGACAATCATGCCGAGACGGCCGAAATTGAGTTGTTCGAGGTCAAAGTCTTTGACGACGAACGACTTGAAGTTGTGGCGTGCTATTTCGTAGAGAAGTGCGTTGGACGACACTTCGTCGGTGGCGAATGTCATCACGAGCAACTGTCGGTCGTCTTCCGCGAGCGTAAATCCGGCTTCGCCTTCGGCAGCCGCTATGGAGTCGTTGGTGAGGCGCATATCCCATATCATACCGCGCATGTTGCCGCCGCTGCCCGAATTGAGCTCGCGTCCCTGAGCCATACCCTTGAGCCATGCTGAAGCGATGGGAGTGATGTCGGTGTCGGGGTAACGTTCGAGCATATCGCGCAGCACGGAGTTGAATTCCGTAGGATTCTTTTCGGTGACGTAGGCCAATGCGTGGAGGAACATGAACTTTGGCATCACCTTGCTCATAGGATATTTCTCCACCATCGTGTTATAGGCTTGGTGTACGGCCTTGTTGCGGTTGTTGAGGTAGTTGTCGTAGGTCTGCTCGTAGAGTTGCTGTACGTCGTGATCCATATTGCGCAAGTTCTCGATGTAGTCGGGATTGAGCAATGCACGGCCGTATGGCGAATCGGCGAAGTCGGTTATAATCAACTGTCTGTAATGTTCGGCTTCGACGGCTCGGCCTTCGCGTATGTACATCAGATACATGTTATAATATGTGTCGAGGCGGTACACGTTGTCGGGATAGTCGGTGAGCAGGCGACCAAACTGCGAGCGCGAGGCGTTGTAGTCTTCGAGTTTGTCCTTGAGGATTACGCCCATATTGTATAGACCTTCCTGAATGACTTCGTGAGCGGTGGCTTTCTGCTCGTCGGTTGTCGGTATCTGCGCGAGGTAGTACTCGGGATAATGCGGGTCTGCGGCACGGTTGGCTGCCTCGGCATCCGCTTCGGCAACCGTGTCGGTCGGAGCATCGGTCGCGGATTCACCACTGTCGTCAGATGATTGTGAGGTGTCGAAGTCGTCGGTGTTGAACTGCGACTTGTTGCGGCGACGCCAGTTGTCTTCCAGTCGGCGTGCACCCCAACGGCGTTGGAACTCCGTCTTGCCGGCGTTGCGTGTGGCTGTGTTGTAGAAGTACCACGAGTTGTCGGTGTTCATCACGAACGAGTTGGGCGAGTTGTTGGAGTTGTTGCCGAGTTGGTTGCCTTGCGCGGCCTGGTTGGCGAGGTACTCCTCGCGTCGTGCGGCTTCGGCTTCCTCCTGTTCTTTCTTCTTGAGGCGATCGATGATGCCGTTGATAACTTCGAGTTGCTGCTCGGGTGTCATTGCGGCAAGTCGGAGAAGCGAATCCTGAAGGGTTACGTTCTGCGAGTACACGGCAAGTTCGTCGAGCACGTCAGAGCGGCGTTTGAGGTCATTATAGTTTGGGTAATCCTTCGGCAGCAGCGGCACGGCTTCGGAATAGCACGGCTGTGCGAGGTCGTACTGTTGGCGATTGAAGTACAGCCCGCCGAGTGTCACCTGGCTGATAGCCTTGTCGATTCCCTGACGCGTACTTTTTTCGGCTGCGAGAACATAATTCTCGATGGCGTGCGTGGTGTCGTTGCGCGACAGGTAGAGGTTGCCTATGGCATAGTATATCTGATCGAGATAGTCTTTGTTGCGGTCGTAGCGAATCATTCGGCGCAGTGCTTTCACCTCGGGCGTGATGTCGCTGCCTGTGTACACCTCGCTCATCTTGATGCGGGCGTTGAACTTGGTGCGGTAGGTGGCAGATGATGCGCTGCCGGCGCTGCTGAATGCCCGATAGGCTTCTTCGCGGTTGCCGAGGCGTTCGTAGACCTGTCCGAGCAGAAAACGCAGGCGAGTCTTCTGTGCTCCGGATGCCGAGCGGACCGCTTCGAGCAGATAGGGCAGCGCCGCTTCAAGGTCGTTGTGATGAATATGGTAGTCGGCTTGAACGAAGTTGTACAATCCGCGCAAGCGCTTGTCTGTTAGTTCGTCGGGCTTGATGCGGTTCAGAATGACTTCGGCCTCGAACAGCCAACCCATCGACACGTAGGAGCGTGCCTGCCACAATTCGGCTTCAAGAACTGTCTGCGGCAACCAGGTGAAGTGGCGCGAGATGTAGAAAAATGTGGATGCTGCACCGGCAAAGTCGCCGTTGAAGTATTGGCCGCGAGCCATCAGCAGCCAAGCGTTGTGGAGGAACGGGTTGTATTCGTCGCGCTTGTACCACGCTTTCTGTTCCGGTGTCAGGCGTCCGCTGCGTTTGGCGGGACGTTTCTTTATCGAACGTAACTGAATGGCTTTCTGACCCTTTTCAATCGAACGGGTGAAGTCGCCCGACGGTTGCGGAGCCGAGGTGTTGTTCTTGGCTTCAACCGGGTGCATAAGCACCAGTTGCGAGTAGTCGTCCTCGTAGTTGGTCTCCATATCTTCGAGCGTCTCGCGGAAGTGTTTGTCGCCGTTGTAGTAGATGTTGTAGCGGGTGATGAACGCCTGGTAGCGACGGGTGGCGGCGGTGTTTTTGCGTGTGGAGCACGCTTGCAGCCCTGCGACAAGAGCCACAATCACCGCTATGACCATCCATTGATACCCGTTGGTGCGTTTCATTCTTCTGTGTAAAACGGATTATGTCGTCAATTATTGCTTGCCTGAGGTGCGGATGTCTGTGCCGGTTCGGGAGCAATGGCGCCGGCGGGGTAGGCGATGCGTGTGTGGTACATCGTCATAAGGCGCTTGACAAATGCTTCCTTGATGATAGGAATGTCGCGGAATTCGAGCGTGGAATTGGCGTGGAGGCCTTCGGCAATCTGTCCGTCGATGATACGGCCTACGAGTTCGGCGATTGCTTCGCGCGAATTGTCCTTGAGCGAGCGCGATGCGGCTTCGACGGCATCAGCCATCATCAGGAGCGATGTCTCGCGTGTGCGCGGGTTCGGTCCGGGGTAGGTGAATGCCGTGGCATCGGGGTTGGCTTCGTCGGGATGCGCCTGGCAGTAGGCATAGTAGAAGTACTTGGCTCGGCCGGCTCCGTGGTGCTCGCTGATGAAGTCTTTGATTACTCCGGGCAGACCGGCTTTGTCTGCCATCTTCAGGCCGTCGGTAACATGCCCTATGACTATGCGGGCGCTTTGCTCGGGTGTGAGCACATCGTGGGGATTCACACCGTGTTGATTTTCAGTGAAGAACGCCGGGTTGCGCATCTTGCCTATGTCGTGATAGAGAGCACCGGCACGGACGAGCGGTACGTTGGCTCCCATGGCACGTGCTGCATCGGAGGCGAGATTGCTAACGCTCATAGAGTGTTGGAATGTGCCGGGACAGGTGTCGCTGAGTTCGCGCAGCAGCGGCTGGTTGGTGTCGGCCAACTCGGCAAGTGTGACCGATGAAATGAAGCCGAACGGGCGCTCAAAGGCCGACATAAGGATGTAGGCCATAGAGGTGAGCACGGCATTGGCGATGAGGAATACCGGCATGCGCCAGGCAAAGCCGTCGAACGAACCGTTCATCAGCAATTCAAGTGCCGTGTAGCCGAGGATGTATGTGCCGGCAACGCACAGCGCTGTGCGTAGCAATTGGGCGCGGCGGCTGAGCTCGCGCAGGGTATACACGGCGACGGTGGCTGCCGCTATTTCGAGGAATATGAATTCGAGAGAGAATGTGGTAATCGGAGCGATAATCAGCACTGTAATCCACGATACAAACATTGCCGTGCGAGCGTCGAAGAACACGAGCATCAGTATCGGGATGATGGCCAACGGTATTATGTAGTAGCCGCCGGGGATGAAGTTGCTGATAGTGGCTGACAGCACGAAGAACAGTGTGACGATGCCGAAGATGAATGCCACCGAACGCCAGCGGTTGAATATCTCCGGACGTGCCAACATGCAGTAGCACAGCAGCAAGGCAAGCAGCATCGACACGTACACCACCTGTCCGAGGGTGATGAGCAGCCCGGAGTGGGAGTCGCTCGTCATTCGCGCTTCGAGTAACTGCTCGTAGGTGCGAAGGTTGGTGAAGTCCTGAGCCGAGATTATATCGCCTTTGTTGATGATGGCTTGCCCCTGAAGGATGACGCCGCGGTCGGCCGTAAGTGTCTGAAATTCGTTGTCGAACAGGCGACGATTCTCGCTTTCGTCGTATGTGAGGTTGGCCGAGAGAATGGTCGGCAGGTTGATGTTGAGGAAATACTGACGGAAGATATGGTCGGATATGATGCTGTCAAGGCGCATATACAGTTCGCGCGGCGACATCAGTCCCGATGTGGAGCGCTCGCTCATAATGTTTCCTTCGAGCACGCGGATGCGCGGCAGCGAACCGTCGTTGACGTGTGACATCACTTCGGTGTCGACTACACCGTCGGCATAGAAGCGGTCAAGCAACACGGTCAGTCGCGATTTGAATACGGCCGGCCCCGGTATTTCGTTCTTGATGGAATCGATGACGCGCGGATTGAGCGTGTATATCGGCACGAACCGCTCGGCGAGGGTGTCGTGTATGCGGTCGATGGTGGTGGAGTCGGGATGGATAGGAATGTCGAACGGGGCGATGAGTTGCGAGTAGTTCCACGGGCGACCCTGCTCGTAGAGCAACTTGTTGGTGCGCTGGTGGGGATAGAGCCACACTATCACAGCTACTGCAGCCAATACGAGCAGCAAGCGGTTGAACAACTTATTTCCGGTGTATTTCATTTTCAGGTTGTGGTCAGTTAAGATTTACGCGAGTGGCCGACTTGATGCCGTCGATTGTCAGAGCCTTGGAACAGAGGTCGCGCACGACGTCGACCGATGTGACGCGCACTTCAAGGTCGCAACTGAACACTTCGCCCTTGGCTTCAATGTTGAGGCGGCGGAGGTCGATGGCCAGGTGGGTGGAAATCATGTAGATGAGTTCCTGAAGGATGCCGTGGCGGTCGATGCCCTCGATGTGAATGCCGGCGGTGAACTTGGCACTCGACGCTCCCCAACGGGCGGCCACGATACGCGGCCCGTAGCCGGCTTTGAGAACCTGCGCTCGCGGACAGTCGAGCGAGTGAACTTCCACACGATTGTCTTCGGTGATAAATCCGAGAACTTCGTCGCCTGGAATCGGGTTGCAGCAATCCGATGTGCAGAAGTTGACCGGGCCGTTGTCGTCGCAGGTCAACTCATATATTTCTTTGGGGTTGATTTTTGCATTGTCGCCTGCTGCCGGCAATTCGGGGCGCTTGCCCATATGAAGAATCTTGCTGAAGAATCCTTGCTTGTTCGATGCTTCGGCAGGCTTGCGAAGTCCTTTGATAAGGAAGTCGCCGAGCATTATTTCTTCGTTGCCGAGTTGGTAGCACAGTTCGTCGCGGTTGGCCACGTGGTAAGTGCCGATTATCTTCGACACCACGGCTCCGGTTTCGGGAATGTTGTGTTCGGCAAGCCATTCGCGCAGCGTCTCGCGCCCCTTGGCGATGAGCGGTTGGCGAGCTTTGCGCAGGGCGGCTTTCAAGTGCGTCTTGGCGTGAGCCGTGACGAGAAATTCGGCCCATTCGGCCTGAGGCATCTGCGACTGGGATGTGAGGATTTCGACTTGGTCGCCCGAGTTGAGTCGACTGCTCAGCGGCACGAGCTTATGGTTGACCTTGCCTGCAATGCAGTGTATGCCGAGTTCGGAGTGGAGCGCGAAAGCGGCGTCGAGCACAGTCGATCGAGCCGGAAGTGTTATCAGTTTGCCCTTTGGCGTAAATACCACTATTTCCGAGGCAAAGAGGTTTAGCTTCAGCGTGTCGAGGAAGTCGATAGCATTCGGCTCGGGGTTGTCGAGAATATCCTTGATGGTGCGGAGCCACGATTCGAGTTCACTTTCCTCCTCGCCTTCACCGATTTTGTATTTCCAATGTGCTGCAAAGCCTTTCTCGGCTATTTCGTCCATACGCTGCGAGCGCACCTGCACTTCAACCCAGTTGCCGTCGGGTCCCATTACGGTGAAGTGCAGCGCCTGATAGCCGTTGGCTTTCGGGGTCGACAGCCAGTCGCGTGTGCGGTCGGGGTGCAGACGGTAGATGCTTGTTATGGCACCGTAGATGCGCAGTGCTATCATCTTCTCCTGATCGCGGTCGTCGGAACATTCGTAGACGATACGCACGGCGTAGAGATCGTAGATTTCGTCGAACGGCAGATGCTTTGTCTCCATCTTGCGCCATATCGAGTACATCGATTTAACGCGGGCCTTCGATTCGTATTTGATGCCGAGTTTGTCGAGTTGAGCGAGAATGGGCTTGGCAAAGTCCGTGTAGGCTGAATTGCGTTTGGCTTCGGATTCTTTCACCTTGGCGGCAATCTCGGCGTATGCTGTCGGGTGTTCGTACTTGAACGAGAGATCTTCGAGTTCGGTCTTTATGGCAAACAGTCCGAGACGGTGAGCAAGCGGAGCGTAGACGTAGAGCGTCTCGCCGGCGATCTTGTACTGCTTGTTGGGCGCCATAGAGCCGAGCGTACGCATATTGTGTAGGCGGTCGGCCATCTTGACGAGCACCACACGAATGTCCTCGCTCATAGTGAGCAGCAACTTGCGGAAGTTCTCGGCCTGAGCCGAAGCATTGTCGCCGAATATGCCGCCAGCTATCTTCGTAAGCCCCGCCACCAGTTGGGCTATCTTCGGGCCGAAATGCTGTTCGATGTCTTCGACCGTGTAGTCGGTGTCCTCCACCACGTCGTGAAGCAGTGCCGCGCATATCGACGTGGAGCCGAGGCCGATTTCCACACACGCTATGCGTGCCACGGCTATGGGATGCAGGATGTACGGTTCGCCTGAGCGACGACGCACGCCGGCGTGAGCCTCCTTGGCAAAGTGATAGGCTCGTTCGATGATTTCAACTTTCTTGCGGTGATTGCTTTGCAGATAATTGTTGAGGACGTCGGCAAAGGCGTCTTCAATCATGCGGTCTTCCTGTTCGGGCGTCATGCGGGGCACTTCGGTCATAGTCGGAACTGTTAAATGGTTGGTGACATTTCGATTAACCACAAATGTACAACAATTCCTCCAAACGACAAAATTTTAAAATAGAGCGCCTAACAAAAGTAAATACTATAATTGCTCAAGCCGCGACATCCATTCATTGAATATTGGGCATTCCTTACGAATTGTATCTATACCTATGTCCATAGCTATACAATTTCCTATCAATACTTTATCATATGACGGTATGGCTGCTATCAATCTTTTTGAGGGTGCGGTCTTCGGCCCATTGTTGATGAGCTCAGGATTGTCGAACGATTTTCGTGCTGCTTCCAGGATTTTAAAATCCATAGATTTGTCATCAAACCAATTTTTGAATTTTGATATGTCGCTATACAGCAACCCTTCAAATTCATGAAGTTGGATGTATGGAATAAATCTTTGTTGAAGATCTTTGGAAATATCCCGAAGCATAGCCGTGCAAAGAAAATGAATGCGTTTTGCTTTGTCGGAAATTTCCTTCGAGTCCTCCCACATAGGAAATTTATGGCTATCTTTTATCCCATAGTAATCAATCAACATTGTTACGTATGCGTCTGCTTCATGGAGGTGGCCTTCGATCTGACGTTTTAAGGCGTGCCATGATAATATTCCGCCGCCCGATTGCTTAATCAACGGTGTGTCGACAAATATGCCTTGCCTAAATAATTCAGGCGCCAAAACATTTTTGCAAAATTCCTGTTCGGTAGGCCCTTCGCATACTATGATCAATCTGCTCATACCGGCTGGCCTCCCTTCATTATATTTTGCTTCCATAAATCACCCAGTGTGTAATCGTCAAGCCAATTTTTTAGTTCGGCGCTGCTCAGTCGTTTTATTTCAGTCGCGCCATGTATCTGATTAACCGTCAGTACGTCTTCAGGCTGAAATTTACTGATTAACTCTGCACTTTGCGTGGCTATTATTACTTGAGTACCCTGTTGTGCGGCAATGTTTATAAGACCTGCTAATTTGTCTATTGCCACAGGGTGTAAACCTAATTCAGGTTCATCTATAATGATGACTTTAGGCAGCCATGGTTGCATGAATAGAACAGTAAGTGCAATGAAACGAATGGTGCCGTCAGATAAGTCCGAAGGACCATAAATCATTTCGCTATATTTGTCTTGCCACTGTAGTCTTACAGTGCCTGCTTCTGATATATTGAAGTAGAAATCATTGAAGTAAGGGGCTATGCTTTGTATGATGCTCCTGATTCGTTTGTAAACCAAAGGCTTGGCTTGAAGAATGCGATAAAGCAAAGACGCTATATTTTCGCCGTGAGCGTACAGTTGGTATGAATCATTTACAATATGACTTTCCGATGTAAATGGAGATGTTCGCCCTGTGTCGTGAAAGTGAAATTTTTTTATTTGTGAAATATATTCCTTAATGTAGTCGCCGCGCCTTAATCCGTCGTAATATTTTAGGGATGTTTCATTGCCGAATGTGGTTATATCTTCAAATGATTGATGGTAACCCAATGATTCTTGTTCAACAATTAGGCGTCCGTCAGATTCCATAAGCGTCAGTACGTAGTTGTTATTTTTCTGCCCGACGTTTATAGATATCGTATCAGTGACTTTTCTGCCCTGATGTAGGACTTTGTCTACACCACCCATTTGAGCTACGTAGAATCCTAAGCGTTGTTCATACGCATTCCCGAGCAATTCGAACAGAGAAAGAAAGTTGCTTTTTCCCGATCCGTTCGAACCGATCAGCAGGTTGATCTTATTTAATTTTAGCGATAAATCTTTAAAAGACTTATATCCTTTTACTGTAATATAATCCATATATGGAATATGAGTGGGACTGACTGTACTTGCAAAGTTAGTATAAATTTGAATAAGAAACCATTTTATGGCGCTAAAAAAGAGCCGCCTTGAATGTGAAGACGGCTCTTCGGTTTCTAATTCGTTTTTGCGAATCTGGGTAAGCTAAATTTTATGAGTGGATTAACTGAAAATTATTTGCGTACGGGGCGGATTTGCAAACCATAACAACGATTAATATCGCTGTTGTAACCGTAGGATTCTCCACCTAAGTAATAACTATGTTTACTATTATATAAAGAAGAGGTCCATGTCAAATAGGAGAATCCTCCACCAAAAATGTCATCAACTCGATGGCGCATTTTCAATATCGTTATGGACTTTCCAGATGGCCCTGTAAATGTAAGTGTCCCGTTGTCGGTGTTAGTAGTGACCTTGCATGCTCTTACAAGTTCACAAACCTCGTCATAAGTCGGCATACGATAATCATCGCCAAGGTTGACTGTAGCGGCATCATCCTCCGGGTCGAGTACAGTTTTTTTATCAAGGTCATTGTACTTGCTCAGGCTCTCACCGAACTTGTAGTAGTACCAGTTGTAGTAATTTTTGGGGGAAGTTTCACCCCATGCGTAAAAGCCCCCTATACTTTCCGGAGAGTTGGCATCGAGATTGCAAGTAGCCCATTTGACGCTAAGACCGAGGTCTACATACATGGCAACCTGGGAGAGATTGCATGAAAATTTAGCCTTGCCGTCTTTCGATGAAATCGTTATTTTGCCGTGGCGATCGGTATCATCGCTCATTGAAGCCTCTCCCTTTACGTAATACCGCTTTCCAAAGTCCTCTATGGGATTGTCTCCTGATAAAATGTTCCCGCTTGCATCTTTGGATAATTCTACTTTGAACCAATCGCCTTCTGAAGATACAGTGAGGTTTTCAAAGTCTATATTGGTATTAAAAGACAGGTAGAAAGTCTTTCTTTGCGGACCTACTGAAGCATTACTTAGAGTTTTTATAACCGGACCTGAAGCTTTGCGTGTGACGGTGATCTTGGCAGTTTTGCCATATTCAGTGGTTAGGGTGATTTCAGCTGTGTCATCACTGCTATTAAATGAACTTGCAACTTTAATCACTATTTTGTCTTTGATAAATTCAAAGCCGGTAGAGGATGCGAGACTTACATTGCACCATGCTTTCGATGATTCGACTTTGATCGGTATATACGAGGAGTTTTGTATCAATACTTCTTTGGTGCCACCTTCGGCATCAAAAGTTGTCGAATTTTCGGATAACTTTAAAGACTCGTCGGCTCCTTTGAACGGCTCTTGATACTTGATATCTGCTCCGATTACACCGCCTGAAACATCAGAGATATAATCACTGACGAAGATGCGATAGAACTTGCTGCCCATATATACGACATATCCGTCAGAAGGTGCAACGGCGACCTTATAGTTGTATCCGTCTTTCGGAATATAGGCTACATTGCCCAACCCTTTGACAGTGCCTATGCTTACGATTCCGGAGCGTGGAACTTCTTCGTATTCATGAGATATATAGAAGTTGTCTGCATTGTCAATATACAGATTATTCAACCAAGTTCTGTCGAAACCTGCTGCGGCTTCGCTGCGCATCGACAGTTTTACAGTGCCGGCAGGATCTGCGACTTCTTTGTCGGGATCGATAGGGTTGGGGTTGTCCGGCTCGTCGTTGCCGTCGCTGCACGCGTAGAGTGCCGACAGGCAAAAGAACACTGCGCAAGCGTGGCGCAGGAGTCTTGTAAAAGATTTCATAGCATAAGAGTCGTGTCATGCAATCTCCTACAATCAACTGTTTTTTTGTTAGCGTTTGGAAATAAAAAAGGTGTGGAGATTGAGTTTTGCTCTTATCACCATATTCGGGTCTTGGCGGGAACCTATCCGGCTGATAAGACGTCAATTCCACACCGATGCATATATACGTCGCGCCGAAGCGCGTACATAAGCACCGCTGCAGATGTCGTTGTCTATTATCGTACCGGATTAATTTGAACCGCCAAGTTCGAATATGGAAGATAATCGAGAACTACACCTTTTTGAGGTAAATATATGTCGCAACCGCAATCGGTTGCCGTGGACAGAGCCTCTGCTCAGATTCCACCGCAAAGATATAAATAATGCTTATAATTTGCAAAAAATAAAGACGACGTGCAGTGTCAACTAAGGAATTATTCTTTCAGATACAAAATCAGGTTCTCGTAATCGATGACGGCCTTTCCTTTTGTCAGAATATCGGCACCGATGACGCCGTCTATTTCAGGCAATCCGCCTTGCTTGAAAGCGTTGTTGATATGGTCGAGGTTCATCAGATACATGTCGAAATCGTGCAGGACATAGTCTTCTATTTTGAGATTCTGAATTGAAGCTTCTTTGAGAGCCAAGTTGCTTCCTCCGGCTCCGACAGCCTCGTCTTTGGAAGAAGACGTCGTTAAATTAAATTTTGCCTCTCTTTTTTCTTCCATTACAGTAGCTCCCGCACCCGTATCCAAGATAAAAATAGCGGTGGAGTCGTTCACTTCCGCTGTCAGATAGAGATGGCCTGAAATAAGTTTGCCTAATTGGATTGCTGCATAATTCCGTTCTTTCAGGAAAGTACCTAATTCGGAATCGGATTTATCCTGTTGTTGGGAGTAAGCATATTGACAAACTAAAGATGAGATAAAAACAAGCAGCAATACTTTTAAATTGAACCTTTTCATACGAATACGGGTTTTAAATGTTTCTAAATTTAGGCGATTAAACTCAATACCTTTTTATAGTCGGCAAATTTAGTGATAATTTATCAATGGGTCGTGTCAAATCGGTGAAAATCTAAAATAAAAAATACGGCTGACTGCGACGTATGCGACGCTGTCAGCCGTATTTATGGTTGGTTGATGAATTACATATTCATGCCGCCGTCGACTTGGATGACCTGACCCGATACATACGACGAGAGGTCTGAAGCGAGGAACAATGCCACGTTGGCGATGTCCTCGGGCTTGCCGCCGCGACGCAGGGGAATTTTCTTCACCCATTCGGCGCGGATGTCGTCGGGCAGAGCGGCTGTCATAGCAGTTTCGATGAAGCCCGGAGCGATAGCGTTGGCGCGGATGCCGCGTGAGCCGACTTCCTGAGCGATACTCTTGGCGAGGGCGATGAGGCCTGCCTTCGATGCTGCGTAGTTCGACTGGCCTGCGTTGCCGTGAACACCTACCACCGATGCCATATTGATGATGGAGCCTGCACGCTGACGGAGCATGACGGGCAGAGTGGCGTTGATGAAGTTGAATGCGCTCTTGAGGTTGACGTTGATGACGGCATCCCACTGCTGTTCGGTCATACGCATCATAAGACCGTCCTTGGTGATGCCTGCGTTATTGACGAGGATATCGATTGAACCGAAGTCTTCTTTGACCTGCTTTACAACTTCCTGAGTCTGCGCGAAATCGGCGGCGTTGGAAGCATAGCCTTTGGCCTTGACGCCGAGAGCTGCGATTTCGGCTTCGGTGGCTTTGCCGTTTTCATCTATTACGAGGTCGGTGAAGGCGATGTTGGCACCTTCTTCGGCAAAGCGCAGGGCGAGAGCCTTGCCGATGCCACGTGCCGCACCTGTGATGAGCGCGGTCTTTCCTTCGAGTAATTTCATATCTTTGATATTTAAATCATTATTCTTTATTCGGTCTGCAAAATTACGATTTTTTTGCCGTACGGCCAAATTGACGTCACATCGACTCTTCGAATGCCTTGTAAATCACGTCTGTGTCGGCATCGGTCAGCAATTCGGTCGGAATAATCACCACGTCGGGCTTGCAGCCTCGGCAGGTGATGACAAGATGCTGTCGGTCGCTGCGGATGTCGGTTATCGCCGTGAGCGGTACGGTGGCTAATGTCGCGTCGTCGCCGTCGTACAGCGTGATGTCGTCGGCCGAAACTTTGACATCGACTACGCGGCATAGTTTTGCCGCATCGACACCGATGCTCAGCACGGCGAGCGTCATAGCCATCGGAAATACGATGAATATGGCCATCAGGCCTACTACGCACCATCGCCAATCGGTATACAGCCCCACGATGCCGATGATGAGCCCGAATGCGGGCAGCAGCCACAAGCTCCAAGCGGCGTTGCGAGCCTTGGCCTTGATGTAGGCCGAGGCTGCAACATTCATTTCAGACATTCCGGATCGTTATTTGCGGATACCGTCACGTTCGAGCAAAGCTTCGATACCTGCATCCTGACCGCGGAAGCGGCGATAGAGCACGGCCGGATCTTCAGTGCCGCCGCGTTCGAGAATGTTGGTGCGGAAACTGTCGGCTGTGGCGCGATCGAAGATTCCGTGCTGCTTGAAGAATGCGAATGCATCGGCATCAAGCACCTCGGCCCATTTGTAACTGTAGTAGCCTGCCGCATAGCCGCCGGCGAAGATGTGGCTGAACTGCGGCGAGATGAGCGAGCCTTCCATGTAGGGGAAGATTTCAACATCGGCCGTGGCCTTGCGTTCGAAAGCAACGGGGTCGGTTACAGGCTCGGTGGTGGTGTGCCAAGCCATATCGAGGTAGCCGAATGTGAGTTGGCGTACGCACGAGTAGGCTGCGCCGTAGCGCGACGATGCCACGAGGCGGTCGATGAGTTCCTGAGGGATTGAGTCGCCTGTTTGGTAGTGGCGGGCAAAGCCGTCGAGGAACGCTTTCTGGGTGAAGAAGTTCTCGTTGAACTGCGACGGAAGTTCAACGAAGTCGCGGTAAACAGATGTGCCCGAGAGTGATGCGTAGGTGCACTTGCTGAGCAGACCGTGGAGCGCGTGGCCGAACTCGTGGAGGAATGTCTCTACTTCGTAGGGCGTGAGCAGCGATGGTTGGTCGCCTGTGGGCTTGGTGAAGTTCATCACAATGGTGACGAGCGGACGTACGTCCTTGCCGTCGGCATCGATATACTGGTCGCGGAAGTTGGTCATCCATGCTCCGGGGCGCTTGGTGGCACGCGGAAAGAAGTCGGTGTAGATTACGCCCACGAAGTTGCCGCTGTCGTCGGTGACGTCGAACGCCTTGACATCGGGATTATAAACCTGGATATCCGGGTTGGCGGTGAAGTGCAGTCCGTAGAGACGTGTGGCAAGGCCGAATACGCCGTCGATCACGTTGTTGACCTCAAAGTAGGGGCGAAGCTGTTCTTCGTCGAACGAGTACTTGGCGGCCTTGAGTTTGTTGGAGTAGTAGCTGTAGTCCCACGGATTGATGGTGACGTCGCGACCTTCGAGTTCTGATGCAAATTGTGTCAGTTCGGCAATCTCGGCGCGCATCGGTTCCATATATGCCTCGCGCAGTTGGCCGAGCAGGGCAAATACATTGTCGGGAGTCTTGGCCATAGTGCGCTTGAGCGAGTGCGTGGCATAGTCGGGCGAGCCGAGCAGGTTGGCGATTTGGCGGCGCAGGTCTGCGATGCGTGTCATAACCTCCATATTGGAGTATTCACCCGAGAGGTTGCGGCCGTTGTACAGGCGCCACATCTTTTCGCGCAGGTCTTGGCGTGACGAGTTCTTCATAAACGCCATATATACCGGTTGGTCGAGGGTGAAGAGGTATTCACCGGCACGACCCTTGGCTTCGGCAGCTTCGGCAGCTGTCGCTACGCTGCCGTCGGGCAGACCTGCAAGGTCGTCCTTGGTGAGCCACAGTTCGTAGGTGTTGACGTCTTTGAGTACGTTCTGGCCGAAGCGTGTTGTGAGCTCCGACAGTTCGGCCACCAACTTGCGGTAGGTGTCGCGGTCGGCACCTTGCAGATTCGCTCCGTTGAGTGCAAACGAGTCGTAGGCGTTTTGGAGCAACTGCTTCTGCTCGGTGGTGAGATTGATGGCGTCGCGGCCGTCATATACGGCCTTGATGCGCTTCCACAGGCCTTCGTTGAGGGTGATTGATGTGGAGTAGTCGCTCAGCAGAGCCGAGGTGCGCATCGATATTTCCATCATCTCGTTGTCGGCATCGGCCGAGAGTAGGGGGTAGAACACATTGAGAACGCGATTGAGGTCTTTGCCGGCATTCTCGTATGCCACGATTGTGTTTTCGAATGTCGGGGCTTCGGTGCTGTTGGCGATGGCGTCGATTTCGGCGCGTGCCAAGGCAATGCCGCGTTCGATGGCCGGTTCCCACTGGCTGTTGTCGATTGATGCGAACGGCGGTGTGTTATGTACGGTTGCGAAGTCTTCAAAGAAGACGCTTTGAGCTTTAGTCATAAAAGCGGTTAAAAGGAGAATGGTGAATAAAAACTTCTTCATTTCAGAAATAAAATGGAGGTTGATGTTAACTTTATTTTTGCAAAGATAACGAAATTTTTCCGTATGTCGCCTTTTTTGGGTAATTTTGCAGAGTGTTTCCCGGCAACGGGCATTACACATTAATTATTTAGGTTCAATTTATTTTCTAAGGTAAAGAGGCTTGGCGTCGACGCCGATATGTCGAACGACGCGGCAGGCCTTGAATTGTTTTTTATTATGAGTATTACAGGAGCCTTGAATTTGCGTCCCAAGTTGTGGAGCGCACTCAGCCATTACTCCGCCGACCAACTGCGCGAAGATCTTATCGCCGGTATCGTTGTCGGTATTGTCGCTCTCCCTCTTGCTATCGCGTTCGGTATCGCATCGGGCGTAAGTCCTACAATCGGCCTCGTCACGGCTATTATCGGCGGCTTTATGGTGTCGTTCTTCGGCGGTTGCTCGGTTCAGATCGGCGGCCCTACGGGCGCATTTATTGTCATCGTTTATAACATCATCGCCCAGTTCGGCCTCACGGGCTTGGCTGTGGCCACGGTTATGGCGGGTGTGATTCTTGTAGTGATGGGCCTGTTCCGTCTCGGCACGGTCATCAAGTTCATCCCTTACCCGATCGTTGTCGGTTTCACGGCCGGTATCGCGCTGACGATTTTCTCCACTCAGATCAATGACTTCTTCGGTCTCGGCATTAAGGATATTCCCGGCCAGTTCATATCGAAGTGGGGCGTGTACTTCGCCAACTTCGGTAACATCGATTGGATGACGCTCGCCACCGGCATGGTGTCGTTGCTGATAATCACTCTGATGCCGCGTATCTCCAAGAAACTCCCCGGAGCGCTGATTGCCATTATTGTGGTGACGCTCGCTTCGTGGTTGCTGTCGCAGTCGACAGGTTGGTTCTCTGTCGAAACTATCGGCGACCGTTTCGGTGATATGCCCACCGACATTCCACGTCCGCATGCGTTCGTACTCGATATGGCTACAATCAACATGCTGCTGCCGTCGGCATTCACCATCGCCGTCCTCGGTGCTATCGAATCGTTGCTTTCGGCAACAGTGGCCGACGGTGTCACCGGTTCGCGTACCAACTCCAATACCGAACTTATCGGCCAGGGCTTGGCTAATATAGCCGTGCCGTTCTTCGGCGGTATTCCGGTTACAGGAGCCATTGCTCGCACTATGACCAACATCACCAACGGTGGCCGCACACCGGTGGCCGGTATCATCCACGCTTTGGTGCTGTTGCTCATCTTTCTGTTCCTTATGCCGCTTATCAACTATATCCCGATGGCGTGCCTCGCGGCTGTGCTTATCGTTACGGCTTATAATATGAGCGGCTGGCGTACGGTCGTGGGTATCTTCCACTCGCCCAAGAGCGATGTGTCGGTGCTGCTCGTCACATTCTTCCTCACCGTCATCTTCGACCTCACCATCGCTATCGAGATCGGCCTGTTGCTCGCCATCGTACTATTCTTGCGTCGTGTGATGGAGAATACCGCAGTGAAGGCCTACTCAGGTCAGCTCGATGTGAATGAGGGTACCGACAGCCCCAATCACGAGGTGCTCGATGTTGCTCCGCGTGTAAGTGTGTATGAAATCGACGGCCCGTTCTTCTTCGGCATCGCTACCAAGTTCGACGAACTGATGCGTACCACTATGGCCGACAAGCCTGTCGTACGTATCATCCGTATGCGTAAGGTTGCATTCGTGGATGCCACCGCGCTCCACAACCTTGAGATTCTCATCAAGGCCTCGCAGAAGGAAGGTATCCATGTTGTTCTCTCAGGCGTGCGCCCCGGCGTCCGCGATTCGTTGGAACACGCAGGCATCGACCGCCTCATCGGCGCTGACCACATTTGCGACCATATCACCCGCGCCGTCGTGATGGCCAATTCCATTGCCGCACAGGTGTCGGCAGCCAAAGAATCATGATGGTTTAATCGAGTAGTAATTTTTAACACTCGTTCTAAATATCTGAATTATAATTAGATATACGATAATTGATATGAAATCGCATAAAAATGCTGCAAAAAAGTGAACATTTTTTTTGCACGTACAAAATTATGGCGTAACTTTGTAGCGTTTTTGAAGCACTAAACAATTGTTTAACTATTTAATCAAAAAAGAAAATGAAAAAGTTAGTTCTTTTACTTGCTGTTGCTTTCAGCGTATCGCTGTTCGCTTGCAACGGTGCTAAGTCTGAAGCTGAAGCTACCGATTCTGTAGCTGCTGACACAACTCCCGCAGTTGTTGAAGAACCCGCTGCTGCACCTGATTCAGTTAATGCTGACAGCACCAATGCTGCTGCTGAAGCTCCCGCTACTGAAGCTCCCGCTGCTGAATAATTAGCGTAAAGCAACAAAAAAAGTAAAAGTC
>CALKKU010000061.1 GCA_937995285.1 uncultured Bacteroidales bacterium
GAAAGTTGGAGCGACAGGGGGGCTGCAGCGGCGATGGCGTTGATTATATCGGCCTGCGTCGTCATTGATTGTCGGCGGGCAGGTTGAGGGCGAGGTTGAGTTCGTCGAGCTGCTTCTGATCGAGGGCGGCGGGAGCGTCGAGCATCACGTCGCGACCCGAGTTGTTCTTGGGGAATGCGATGCAGTCGCGAATCGAATCGAGGCCGGCGAAGAGCGATACCCAGCGGTCGAGGCCGTAGGCAAGACCTCCGTGAGGGGGCGCACCGAACTTGAAGGCGTTCATCAGGAAGCCGAATTGCTCCTGTGCCTTTTCGGGTGTGAAGCCGAGAATCTCGAACATCTTGGCCTGGAGTTCGCTGTCGTGGATACGGATCGAGCCGCCTCCGACTTCTACGCCGTTGATAACCATGTCGTAGGCATCGGCGCGAACGGCTGCGGGGTCGGTGTCGAGCATCGGGATGTCCTCGTTCTTGGGGTGGGTGAATGGGTGGTGCATGGCCATGAGGCGCTGCTCTTCATCGCTCCATTCAAACATGGGGAAGTCGACTACCCACAGGCAGGCAAACTTGTTCTTGTCGCGCAGGCCGAGCTGGCGACCCATTTCGAGGCGGAGTTCGCAGAGCTGTTTGCGGGCACGCATGGCGTCGTCGCCGCTGATGATGAGGATGAGGTCGCCCGCTTCGGCATCCATAGCCTTGGCGAGTTGCTGAAGCACTTCCTGTGTGTAGAACTTGTCGACCGACGACTTGACGATGCCGTCTTCGCCCACGCGGGCATAGACAAGGCCCTTGGCGCCGATCTGCGGACGCTTCACGAACTCGGTGAGTGCATCGAGCTGCTTGCGGGTGTAGTGTGCCGCGCCCTTGGCGTTGATACCGCCGATGTATGCGGCGTTGTCGAATACGCTGAAGCCGTAGCCTTTGAGCACGTCCATCAGTTCGACGAACTTCATGCCGAAGCGGAGGTCGGGCTTGTCGGAGCCGTAGTATTTCATAGCGTCGGCCCAAGGCATACGTTGGAACGGCTCGGTGAGTTCGATGCCGCGTATTACCTTGAACAGGTGCTTGGCCATGCCTTCAAAGAGGTTGATGATGTCGTCCTGCTCCACGAAACTCATTTCGCAGTCGATCTGGGTAAATTCGGGCTGACGGTCGGCGCGGAGGTCTTCGTCGCGGAAGCACTTCACGATCTGGAAGTAGCGGTCCATACCCGACACCATCAGCAGCTGCTTCAGGGTCTGGGGCGACTGTGGCAATGCATAGAACTGTCCGGGATTCATGCGCGAGGGCACCACGAAGTCGCGTGCACCTTCGGGTGTGGAGCCTACGAGCATAGGGGTCTCGATTTCGAGGAAGCCCTTTGAGTCGAGGTAACGACGCACTTCCATGGTCATGCGGTGGCGCAGTTCGAGGTTGCGGCGCACGGGTGTGCGGCGCAGGTCGAGGTAGCGGTAGCGCATACGCAGGTCGTCGCCGCCGTCGCTTTCGTCTTCGATGGTGAACGGGGGCACTTCGCTCGGGTTGAGCACTGTGAACGACGATGCGAGGATTTCGATGTCGCCGGTGGGAATGTTGTGATTTTTGGCGGTACGTTCGGCTACGGTGCCCTTCACTTGGACTACGTATTCACGGCCGAGGTGACCGGCCTGTGCGTTGAGGTCGGCGTCGGTGTCGTCGTTGAACACCACCTGTGTGATGCCGTAACGGTCGCGGAGGTCGATAAATGTCATACCGCCCATCTTGCGGACGCGCTGTACCCAGCCTGCCAGGGTCACTTCCCTGCCGGCGTCGCTCAGTCGCAGTTCGCCACATGTATTAGTTCTGTACATTGTGCTATGATGTTTTTTAGTTGTTTTTTCAATTAACTCACAAAGATACTATAAAATCCGTGAAATGTCAATATTTTCATCGTCGCCGGCGGTGATTATTTGAAGCTGTTGACGGTGGCGCGGATTGCGGTGAGGCGTTCGAGCAGCCCTTCGAGCAGGTCGAGGCGCAGCATATTGGCGCCGTCGCTCTTTGCCACGGAGGGGTCGGGGTGTGTCTCGATGAAGAGACCGTCGGCACCGACGGCAACGGCCGCGCGGGCTATGGTCTCGATCATGTCGGGGCGGCCGCCGGTGACTCCGCCGCCGGTGTTGGGCTGCTGGAGCGAGTGGGTGACGTCCATTATCACGGGGCATCGGCATGTCTGCTGCATCTCGGGTATGCCGCGATAGTCGACGATGAGGTCGCCGTAGCCGAATGTGGTACCGCGGTCGGTGACTGTCACTTCGCAGTCGGGGTTGGTTTCGCGCACCTTTTCGACGGCAAAGTGCATCGAGCCGGGCGACAGGAATTGGCCTTTCTTGATGTTGACGGTGCGGCCTGTGCGGGCGGCGGCTACAAGAAGGTCGGTCTGGCGGCAGAGGAAGGCCGGTATCTGGAGCACGTCGACAAAGTCGGCGGCCATGCGGGCTTCGTCGGCGCTGTGGATGTCGGTGACTGTGGGCACGCCGATTTCGTCGCCTATGCGGCGCAGCACGCGCAGGGCTTCGAGGTCGCCGATGCCTGTGAATGAGTCGAGGCGCGAGCGGTTGGCCTTGCGGTACGAGCCTTTGAACACATAGGGTATGTCGAGGCGGCGGCATATCGGGGCAATCGCGGCGGCGATGTCAAGAGCCATTTGTTCGCCTTCGATGACGCACGGTCCGGCCAGGAGGAAGAAGTTGCCCGAGGCCGATGCTTTGAGATAGTCGTTGATCACGTCGGTTGATTTATTATAATCCGGGTTATTGATGCAATTGGTTGATGATTTGGAATGTGTCGCAGGCCACGAGTGCGGCGGTCTCGGTGCGCAGGCGGTTGTCGCCCAGGGTGACGGGTTGCCACCCGCGATCGAGGGCTTCGGTGATTTCCTCGCGCGAGAAGTCGCCTTCGGGACCGATGAGCACCACGGTGTCTCTGCCCGGTGCAAGTTCGCGGGCATAGAGGCGGCGCGGAATCGATGGATCACAGTAGGCTATGTAGCGCCCCTCGGGATGATGCTCGGCGAGGAAGTCGCGCAGCGGTGTCATCGGGTCGATCTGCGGCAGCACGGCTTTGAGCGACTGCTTCATGGCAGATACGGCAATCTTGGTGATGCGGTCGATGTTGAGGTCTTTGCGCTCGGAGTAGCGGCATCGCAGGGGCACGATGCGATCCACGCCGATTTCGACGAGCTTTTCGACGAGCCATTCCATGCGGTCGTTGTGCTTTGTCGGGGCGACGGCTATGGTTATCGACGGAGTCCACACCTTGGGCAGATCCTCGGTGGCGATGATGTTGACCGTGGCGTGCTTGGGGTGTGCGCCGGTGAGGACGCAGCGATGCAGATGCCCGCGCCCGTCGACGACTTCAATTTCGTCGCCGGGCGACATGCGCAGCACTCTGACGCAGTGGCCCGAGTCGCTCTCGGGCAGCGTCAGTGTCTCGGCAAGGTCGGGCGCATAGAATCTTATCATTGAATCTGACGGGTGCGATGATTTTCTTTAAAGATGAAGTAGAAGAGGATGCCTACGATGAGGGCGTATGTGGCGAATACGAACCACGATTCGCGCCAGCCGGCAAGTTGCTGGGCGGCGTTGAGGCCTTCGGCGAACACGTTTTTGTTGACGACGCATGTGCCGGCGATGAATGTGCCGACCGATGCGCCGATACCGTTGGTCATAATCATGAACAGACCCTGAGCCGAGGAGCGAATCTTGTCGTCGGTCTGCTGGTCGACGAACAGGCCGCCCGACACGTTGAAGAAGTCGAAGGCCACGCCGTAGACGATGCACGAGGCGATAAGGAAGCCGACGCCGGCGGCGCTGGTGTCGCCGATGCCGAAGAAGCCGAAGCGCAGTACCCAGGCAAACATGGCTATGAGCATCACGCCCTTGATACCGAAACGCTTGAGGCACATCGGGATGAGCAGGATGCACAGCGCTTCGCTGCACTGCGACAGCGAGATTAGGAACACTGAGTTGTGTGCGAAGAAGTCATTGGCAAACTGCTCGACGCTGGCAAAGCTTTCGATGAACATAGAACCGTAGCTGTTGGTGATTTGCAGCGACACACCGAGAAGCATCGAGAAGATGAAGAATATGGCCATCTCTTTGCGGCGGAAGAGTTTGAATGCCGTCAGGCCGAGTGCATCGGCCAGCGAACCGCTTGCTTTGGGATTGACGGGGCAGTTGGGCATCGTCAGCGCGTAGCCGGAGAGGATGAGGCTGATGATACCGCAGGTGAAGAACTGTGTGTAGCTGTTCTTGATGGCCACGCCGTCAATTTGGACGAAGTTGATGAATATTTCGGCGGCGATGAAGCCTACGGTGCCCCACACGCGGATGGGCGGGAAGGCTTTGACGGTGTCCATACCGGCTTTGGTGAGGGCGTTGAACGCCACGGAGTTGTTCAGGCCGATTGTTGGCATGAAGAATGCCACCGACAGGGTGTAGAATGTAAACAGCGTGCCGAATTCGACGGTTTCGGCCGTCATGCAGTAGTAGCCGGCGCAGCACATGAATATGCCTGCGAGGGCGTGGCAGAGGCTGAACATCTTCTGTGCCGGGATGAAGCGGTCGGCCAGGATGCCGATAATGCCCGGCATGAAGAGCGACACGAGGCCTTGCACGGTGTAGAACCACGAAATATGGTCGCTGAGGCCTACGCTTGAAAGGTAGAGGCCGAGTGATACGAGGTATGAGCCCCATACGGCAAATTCGAGGAAGCCGAGGGCCGAGAGACGGAGTTTCAGATTATTCGTTTCCATGGTCAACTCTGATTGATTTTTTTATTTGATTGTTGTTAATGCGTAATGCGGTTATGTTTGTTGTTAATTATTATTCGTTGTGGTCGGCTGATGATTGTCGGCCGGCTTTCTTTTCTTTGATGAGGCGGCTGATGCGGGCTGCATCTTCGTAGCGCTCTTCGTCGGTGAGGCGGGCGAGGAGTTTTTCGAGTTCTTCGACGGCGAGGTTCTCCACGGGCGGCTCGGTGCGGTCTTCGTCGTCGGCCGATGGCTTGATGGCCTTGCTGTCGCCTGTGGGGTCGTTCTCGATGACGAAGCCGGTCTCGGTGAGCAACTCGGGTGTGGTCCATATCGGGGCATGGCAGCGCATGGCGATGGCGATTGCATCGGAGGTGCGCACGTCGAGCACCACTTGCCGCTCGCCGTCGGTGAACAGCATTTCGGAGTAGAATATGCCGTCGTCGAAGCGCGAGATGAACACTTCCTGAAGCCGCACGCCGAAAGCCTGGGCGAAGCTCATGAAGAGATCGTGGGTCAGCGGGCGCGGCGGTGTGATGCCTTCGAGCTTTATGGCGATGGACTGCGCTTCGGCTTCGCCTACCACGATGGGTATGCGATAGGGGCCGCCTTCCTGGGCGAGCAGCAGGGCATATACGCCCGATTGCAGTTGGGTGTATGATATGCCGAGCACTCTCAGTCGTATGCGATTGTCCATAGTCGTCGGTCGGTAAGTGGTTAGTCGAGATTTTGTCCGGTGATGACGCCCGAGCCGAGACATCGGTGAGCGGCGCGGTCGTAGATGACGGCAAACTGCCCCGGTGCGATGCCCTGCACCTTGCGGTCGCTCGCGATGGCGTATTCGCCGGGGCGGTCGAGGCGTGTGAGGCGGGCGGTCATAAATTCGGGCATGTGTCGGTTCTTGAATGTGATTTCGACGTCGGTGCAGTCGCGGCCTTCCCACGGGTCGAGGGTGATGAACTTGGTTTCGGCCAAGTGGAGCGTGCGGCCGTACTGGCGCTCGGTGTCGTAGCCGTTCGACACATATATTATATTGTTCGGAATATCCTTGTTGACGACGAACCACGGGCCGCCGCTCAGGCCGAGGCCTTTGCGCTGGCCGATGGTGTGGAACCAGAATCCGCGGTGCTCGCCGAGCACGCGGCCCGTTTCGAGTTCGACAATTGGACCGGGGCGTTCGCCGAGGTGGCGGCGCAGAAAGTCGTTGTAGTTGATCTTGCCGAGGAAGCAGATACCCTGGCTGTCCTTGCGTTTGGCGTTGGGCATATGGGTTTCGAGGGCGATGCGGCGCACTTCGCTCTTGGGCAGGTCGCCGATGGGAAACATTATGTGCTTCAGCTGCGGATAGGTGATGCGGGCGAGGAAGTCAGTCTGGTCCTTTACGGGGTCGACGGCGGTGGTGAGCCACTTGTGTCCGTCGGCGTCGATCTCGGTGGAGGCGTAGTGGCCGCTGGCGGTCATGTCGAACTCGTGTCCGACGCGCTCCTCGAAGTAGCCGAACTTGATGACGAGGTTGCACATCATATCGGGATTGGGCGTACGGCCTTCCTTCACGGTGTCGAGCGCATAGCGCATCACGTGCTCCCAATACTCGTCGTGCAGGGGCACGATGTCGAGCGGCAGGTGATAGCGCGATGCTATGAGCCGGCACATCTCGATGTCTTCTTCGTAGGAACAGCCGCCCGAATCGTCGTCGCGGCCTATTTTGATGTAGAACAGGTGCACGTCGTGCCCTTGCTCCACGAGGCGGTGTACGGCTACTGCCGAATCGACGCCGCCCGATATAAGTGCTGCTACTCTCATAATTTATAGTCCGGAATTGGCTCGCAGGGTGGCAAGCACGGCAAGGAGGCCGTCGGTGTCGAAGTCCTTGACGAGCACGCGGTGACGCGCGTCGAGCAGGTAGTAGGCCGGCGATGTGCGCAGGCTGAAGTATTCGTCGGCGTCGGCCCAGGTGCCGGTGAGCCACTCCTTGGGGTAGGTGGTGACGGCTGCGAGCCATTCGGCATCGGCCTCTTCGGGCTGTATGTTGAGCACGGTGAGGATGCCGGCATCGAGCAGCTTGCGGGCGTTGATGTCGGCCGAGAGGCGTACGCGAGCCAGGGTGCAGTTGTCGCAGTCGTAGTCGTTGAAGAACACGAGGGTGAGCTGTGTGCCCACTTCATCGATGGAGTGGCTGCGGCCTTCGGCATCGGTCCACTGCAGGTGTTCGACTTTGGCGCCTTGGCGCGAGTTGTCCATAATCTGTACCTGTGCGGCGAAGCGAGCCTTGTCGGCGCCCTTGATTTTGCCGTTGTCGGCGGCTGCCTTGGCGAAGGGGTAGTAGATTTCCTCGCTGTGCACGAACGAGGTGTCGCTGTAGGTCCATTCCTCGGCCATGCGGGCAAGTCCGAGGGTGTGCGGTCCCGACTTGTGAACCTTGGTGAGCAGACGGTCGATAGCCGCATGTACCGAGTCGGCCGACGCGTAGGGCATGAACGATACCCAGTCGCCGAAAGTGTTGTGGAGGGCTTCCTTCTTGGAGAAGGCCGACTTGAAGTCGCAGCGCTCCCAGAAGTGCGTGACCAGGTAGTCGCAGCGCTCCTGCAGGTTCTCCATATCGGCGGGCGGGGTGGGGTATTTGAACAAGTCGCCGTCGGACGCTTTCGCTCCGATTGCGGCGGCGATGCACACTGTGAGTGCTATAAAAAGGCGTTTCATTCGTTCAGGTTTGATAATACGAGTGCAAATTTACAAATTAGCGATTACTTTTCAAGTAACTCTTGGTGATAAATTTGTCGTCGGAGGCCGACAGAATTATGGAGCGCTTTTCGCGTGCGCTCTTGCCTTTTGTGCCGAGATTGTACTGCCGGCTGTTGGCACAGTAGTCGTCGAACGAGCAGATTATGCGTGCCGGATTGCCTCCGATGACCACATTGTCGGGCACGGAATGCGTGACTATGCTGCCAGCTGCCACCAACACGTTGTCGCCGATGGTGACACCGGGCATTACGAGCGCGTTGTTGCCGATGTAGACGTTGTTGCCTATCTTCACTTTGCCGAAGCAGTCGAATGTCGGGTCGATGATGCGTGCCACTTTCGAACCGCCGTGTGTGAATATTTTCACGCCGCTCGTTATCTGGCAATTGTCGCCAATCTCGATAAGGTAGGGTTCGCTGCTCCAGAAGTGCGACATGAATTCATTGCCCGAACCTATCTTCACTCCGGCGCGGACGGCTTGTGTCTCTATCGAGAAGAATACGCGCGAGAATATGCGGCCGACAAGGGTAAACAATCTGTTCATTATACTTAGTTCGATGTTATCGTATCATTTGAGTGTCTGTAATACAAAGGTACGAAAAAAT
Organism: uncultured Bacteroidales bacterium; assembly: GCA_937995285.1. Classification (GTDB taxonomy): domain Bacteria; phylum Bacteroidota; class Bacteroidia; order Bacteroidales; family Muribaculaceae; genus CAG-873. The sequence continues at coordinate 8,115 of CALKKU010000061.1, forward strand.
ATCAATCCGCATTTCCGCCCCGCGGCGAAATCTGCTACTTTGGCAGATTATCGACATTATCGTCACTCGGACTGACATGGATGGCAGAGTGCCGGGGCGGCGCAACCGGCTTGGCACATTTGTTGTTACACTCACAGCAGAATATGATTAATAACCAAACAATAACAACACGATGAATTTCAACAATTTTACCATTAAGTCGCAAGAAGCGATTCAAAAGGCTGTTGAGATTACTCGGCAGTCGGGCGCTCAGGCCATTGAGCCGGTGGCATTGCTCAAGGGCGTGATGAGCGAAGGTGATTCGCTGGTAAAGTTTATCTTCCAGAAGATAGGCGCCAACCCTGCATCGATTGCATCGCAACTCGACCGCGAAATCGCCAATCTGCCCCGTGTGAGCGGCGGCGAACCTTATTTGAGCCACCAATCGAACGATGTGCTTCAAAAGGCACTCGACATCGCCAACGAAATGGGCGATGAATATGTGACGCTCGAAGCCTTGCTGATGGCCATCTTTGCCATCGACTCTTCGGCATCGACGATTCTGAAAAATGCCGGCCTCGGCCACAAGGAACTGAAAGAGGCCGTCGACGAACTGCGTAAGGGCAAGAAAGCCACCGACCAGAGCGCCGAAGATACATACAATGCTCTGTCGAAGTACGCCGTAAACCTCAACGAGCGTGCCCGCAGCGGCAAACTCGACCCTGTAATAGGCCGCGACGACGAAATCCGCCGCGTGCTCCAGATTCTGAGCCGACGCACCAAGAACAACCCTATGCTGATCGGCGAACCGGGTACCGGTAAGACGGCCATCGCCGAGGGCTTGGCGCAGCGTATCGTGCGCGGCGACGTGCCCGAGAACCTTCGCAGCAAGCAGATCTTCTCGCTCGATATGGGTGCGTTGGTGGCCGGTGCGAAGTACAAGGGTGAATTTGAGGAACGACTAAAAGCCATCGTCAACGAAGTGACGCAGGCCGACGGCGAGATAATCCTCTTCATCGACGAGATTCACACCCTCGTCGGTGCAGGCAAGGGCGAAGGCGCCATGGATGCCGCCAACATTCTGAAGCCTGCCTTGGCTCGTGGCGAACTCCGTGCAATCGGTGCCACAACCCTCGACGAGTATCAGAAGTACTTTGAGAAGGACAAGGCACTCGAACGTCGTTTCCAGAAGGTCATGGTCAACGAGCCTGACGAACTCAGCGCCATCGCCATTCTCCGTGGCCTGAAGGAACGCTACGAGAACCACCACAAGGTGCGTATCCGCGACGAGGCTATCGTGGCAGCCGTGCAGCTGTCTGAACGCTATATCACCGACCGTTTCCTGCCCGACAAGGCTATCGACCTTATCGACGAGGCGGCCGCAAAGTTGAAGCTCGAAATCGATTCTGTGCCTCAGGCTCTCGACGAGATTACCCGAAGCATCGCTCAGAAGGAAATCGAGCGCGAGGCCATCAAGCGTGAAGGCCTCGATGACAAGGTGAAAGAAATCGAAAAGGAAATCGCCTCGATGCGCGAGGAGGAGAAAGCCTATTCGGCCAAGTGGAAAGCCGAACGCGACCTCATCAGCCGCATTCAGCAGAACAAGGTCGACATCGAGCAACTCAACTTCGAGGCCGAGCGCGCCGAACGCGAAGGCGACTACGCAAAGGTGGCCGAAATCCGCTACAAACGCATCACCGACAAGGAGAACGAGAACAAGTCGATTCAGGAACAACTCAAGTCGATGCAGGGCGACAAGGCTCTGATCAAGGAGGAAGTCGATGCCGAGGACATTGCCGACGTAGTGTCGCGCTGGACGGGCATCCCTGTCAACAAGATGGTGAAGAGCGAGCAGGAGAAGCTGCTCCACCTCGAAGAAGAACTCCACGCTCGCGTCGTCGGTCAGGACGAAGCCATCAGCGCCATCGCCGATGCCGTGCGCCGTTCGCGTGCCGGACTTAACGACCCCAAGCGGCCGATCGGTTCGTTCATCTTCCTCGGCACCACCGGTGTCGGCAAGACCGAACTTGCCAAGGCCTTGGCCGAATACCTCTTCGACGACGAGAACATGATGACCCGTATCGATATGAGCGAGTATCAGGAGAAGCATACCGTGTCGCGATTGGTCGGTGCGCCTCCGGGCTACGTAGGCTACGAGGAAGGCGGTCAGCTCACCGAGGCCGTGCGTCGCAAACCGTATTCGGTAGTCCTCTTTGATGAAATCGAGAAGGCTCATCCTGATGTGTTCAACATCCTGCTGCAGGTGCTCGACGACGGCCGACTCACCGACAACAAGGGTCGCTACGTCAACTTCAAGAACACGATTATCATCATGACCTCGAATATGGGTTCGTCGCTCATCCGCGAGAACTTCGCCAAACTCACGGCCGACAACAAGGTCAAGGTCATCGAAGATACCAAGGCTCAGGTTCTGGAGATGCTCAAACAGTCGATTCGCCCCGAGTTCCTCAACCGTATCGATGAGATAATAATGTTCACGCCACTCAATCACGAGCAGATTCGCGAGATTGTCACCTTGCAAATCAACGGCATACGCAAGATGTTGAAGCAGTCGAGCGGCATCGAGATGACCGTAACCGACGCTGCCGTATCGTTCCTCGCCGACGAGGGCTACGATCCCGAGTTCGGCGCACGTCCCGTCAAGCGTGCAATCCACCGACTGGTGCTCAACCAGTTGTCGAAGGACATCCTTGCCGGCAAAGTCGACCGCGAACATCCCATCGTCATCGACTACGACAAGTCGGCCGACACTCTGGTGTTCAGAAATTGACAGCAGCGGTCGTTCACGGATAACGTCGGTCGTCGACAGATAACATGATTCACTTATGCGTTTCGCTCCAAGGAGCGAACAAGCGCCGCAGCCCTCGCAGCCGCGGCGCTTTTTTTGTTGTAAAATCTCAATATATCAGAAAATTGTCGTATCTTTGCGGTAAGTGAAAATATAAGATTTGATATGGCACGACCGATTAAAGAAACACCGATACTCTATGGTGACGATGCCCGCCGCTTTTTGGAAAGGATGAAGAACCCGCCAAAGGTTTCTCCCGAGAAGCGTGCGGAAATTCGTAAATCGTACGAAACCGTCATGAAAATGATGGTAAAGTGATTATGACGCACGAAGAATTTTATAAAAATTACAGAGTTAGACGACTTAATGTAGGTGATGTCATAACTGCATTTGATTGTTCAGATGATGACCTGAATGACTTTCTGCTCAATGAAGCAAGTCATTATCGCAGTGCATTGTTATCTGTTTCATATGTGGTTGAATCAGAATTGACGGACGAAGTTGTGGCCTATTTCAGTCTCTCTAACGACAAAATTTCTATCTCGGATTTTGAGAACAAAACCGAGTTTAATCGTTTTCGCAAACACAAGTTTGTCAATGAGAAACGACTGAAAAGTTATCCTGCAATTAAGATAGGTCGTTTGGGAATTTCCAAATCAGCTCAACATCAATCTATTGGAACTTATCTACTCGAATTTATAGAAGACTACTTCATCGTAGACAGCAAATCAGGATGTCGTTTTGTGACTGTTGATGCGTATGTCGATGCAATCCCTTTCTATATCAAGAACAATTATCAGTTTCTTAACAACGATGACGAGGATAAGCGAACTCGCGTAATGTACTTTGACCTCGCTTCGCTGATATAATTGATTTTGGCCGAAATAAAAAATTAAGCGCCACTGCCGGGGGATGCCGGGCGGTGGCGCTTTATGTTACAATTGTTACAACTATTCTTGCGGTGGATTGTCGTCGCTTGCTGCGGTTATTTGCGGCGGTTGACGCTTCGCATACGGCGATGCTGGTTGACGAGCTGCTGGGTGAATACGCGTTCGGCCGATTTGAGTTTGAAGAGCTGACGCGGCTTCAGTATGCTGCGGAATTTGTCGAAGTATGTCATCTCGATCTGTCCTTCGGCACGCTTGAGTTCGAAGACGGTGCGGGCGGTGTTCTCCAATTCGAGGTCGGAGGATTCGTCGGTGATCTTCGATTCGAGTTCACGGGTCGAGGCGTTGAGTTCTTCGATGTCGTCCTCCATGCGGTCGTAGAGGGGCAGGAAGTCGCGCTGCTGCTCGCGGGTGAGGTCGAGTTCGCGAGTGAGGAACTCGTGCTTGTAGGTGCGGAGCTCGCTGAGCCAGCGCTGGCGATCGGTGTTGGACAGTGCGCTCTGTGCCGCGGAAGGCACGGCGGAGAGTAGTACCGCCACGAGCAGTGTGAATGCTGATATGAAACGTTTATTCATAACTGTCGGTCAATGAGTTAACATCGAGCGAATCGCAGAGTGCCTCGGCATCGATGCCGTCTTCCATCATTTCATCGTAGATGTCCCACTGGTTGAGGTCTTTGATGACATAATCGTTGACGAACTGTTCGTTGGAGAATGCTTCGGCCATCACCGGATTGGATTCAAACGGCTGGGGCGAGGTTGATGTCAGCAACGTGAACATTTTGAGCATACACCACACACCCGCAAACATTGCCGCCATATAGGCGTAGGGGCGGACACGCTGCCACAGGGTGCGCTTCACCGCGGGCTGTCGCTCTGACAGCTCGGGACGCTCGGGCAGTGCCGCTTCCATTCGTTTGGCAAAGTCGGCAAAATACCCCTCGGGGACGGTCATGCCGTCGCGGCGAGCTACCTTGCTGAGGATGTCATTGTCGTTGTTCATAGTTTTCATTTGCTATTAAGACTATATGCCGGCTCGATGGTTTAATCGTTATTTTTAAAAAAGTTTTCGATTTTTTTCACGGCCAAGTGGTACGATGCCTTCAGTGCTCCGACCGATGTGCCGAGTATCGACGACATCTCTTCGTACTTGAGTTCATCGTAGTATTTCATATTGAATACGAGGCGCTGCTTCTCGGGCAGCGTGGCCACGGCTTGGCGAAGCTGCTGCGCCAGGCGGTCGCCGTCGATGTATTCGTCGGCTTCGATGGCGGCGGCAAGGGCGCTTTCCTGATCGTCGAGCGAGAGGCCTTGTCGGCGGCGTTCGCGGGCAAGAAATGTGATGGCTTCGTTGATGGCGATCTTGTAGAGCCACGTCGACAGGCGCGCCTCGCCGCGGAAGTTCTCGATCGACTGCCATGCTTTCAGGAAAGTGTTCTGAAGCAAGTCGTTGGCGTCGTCGTGCGACTGCACCATGCGTCGGATCTGCCAATAGAGAGGCTCGGAGTACAGTCTGATGACTTCTCCGAATGCTTCGCGCACCGTGTCGGGCGAGCGAAGCTGCTCTATGAGTTGCGGGTCTTCGGCGGGCAGTTCGGCCATTTTCTTGGTGGTTTGATGCACAAATTTAGCGATAATAATCGGTATGACCAATCTACCGCACTGAAAATTTCACATTATTAAGAATTATGTGCTAACTTTGCAGCGATTATGAAATTACCGCTGACAGCCATTGTTGTGGCATTGTGTAGTATATCGGCTCACGGCGCGGAAGCAAGCGCTGCATCAGACACAATCGTATCACGCAGGCCCCACGAACTGAATGAAATAGAAATCCTCGGTGTGAAGCAGATGCCGAGTGCCGGTGTGTCGTCGGTGACGCGCCTCGGCCGCTTCGACATCCGCCGTCTCGGCATCTATTCGGTGAAGAACGTGAGTGAGGTGGCGCCCAATTTCTATGCACCGTCCTACGGCTCGCGGATGACTTCGTCGATCTACGTGCGCGGCCTCGGCTCGCGCATCGACCAGGCTGTGGTGGGGCTGAATGTCGACGGCGTGCCGTTTCTCAACAAGGACCTCTACGATTTCGACTTGCCCGACATCGCGTCGATCGAGGTAATCCGCGGGGCGCAGAATGTGCTCAACGGTCGCAACTCTATGGGCGGACAAATCAATATCTACACTCTGTCGCCGCGCGACTATCAAGGCTTCCGCGCCATGGCCGAGTGGGGGCGGGCCAACACCGTCCGCGCCGCAGTCGGCGGCTACTTCGCCCTCAGCGACAAACTGTTCACATCGCTGTCGGCCTACTACAACCACACCGACGGCTTTTGGAGCAACGACTGCAACGGCAGCCGGGTAGGGCGCGAGAACGGCGGCACGCTGCGCTGGAAAGTGGTGGCCGAGCCTTCGCGTGCTCTGTCGATAACCAACAC
>CALKKU010000062.1 GCA_937995285.1 uncultured Bacteroidales bacterium
TTTTAATAAAGTTTATGCCATAGATAATTCTTTGGATAATGCCGACATATTCTTTAGGGCAAATAAAAACCTTATTGAAACTTATAAGAGGTATCGCAACGGCTTATTTGAAAAGGCTGAATTACATAAAACCATTCATAATTTCTGTAAAAATTCAGAATCTGCGATATTGGACATTGTTGATGATTGCTTCAGCACATATCCAGATATTCTTGTAAAGGAAGTGGAGACAAATCTTTTCAGAAAAATGACGAGGATGTCAGAGCTTGAAAAGAAGAACCATTTTCTTCCAGAAAAGGATTTAGAGGACAACATTGAAACTGCTATCAAGAGCGCCTTATATATGTACTACAGGTTCTTATACAACAGTACAAAACATTCATATAACAGTACAGAGCATTGTGCCTTATTTTTTTTCATTCGAAATTATTGCTACAGTGGCATGTTCCGCTACAGTAATAGCGGAGATTTTAATGTTCCATATGGAGGAATAGCTTATAACAGCAAACGAATGTCCAAAAAATTGGAATATTATCAATCTTCTCAATTTTTGGCACGTATTAAATCTGCAAAGGTTTTTAACCTCGATTTTGAAGTTTTTTTAGAAAAGGTTCATCCGTCCGAACGAGATTTTATTTTTTTGGATCCTCCATATGATAGCGAATTTAGCACTTACGCTCAGAACGCTTTCACAAAGCAGGATCAGATACGTCTTGCTGATTACCTAATTAACAAGTGCTATGCGAAATGGATGTTGATTATTAAGAACACCGACTTCATTTATAACTTATATGATAAACCAAATATTCATATACAAACATTCGAGAAAGAGTATCTCGTAAGTTTTATGAATAGAAATGACAAAAAAGTAACCCACCTGCTAATTACCAACTATTAAATGAATGAACGAATTACAGAACCTGAATTGATTTTGCCAAGCCTTTATTTGATGAGACTAAACGGTGGCACAATCAGTACATCAGAACTAATCAACCGACTGGAACATATAATGAAACCAACCGGGCTTGATGCCGCAATCCTAAAAAATAGGAATGATACTTACTTTTCTCAAAAGGTTAGAAATCTAAAAAGCCATAATTCATTAGAAAAGATTGGCTACGCTACATATGACGATGGTCTCTTTACAATAACTAATATTGGCAGCGAGTTCGTTAAAAAAAACATACAAAACGTAGAGTACCTACTTAACGATAATTTTGAATATAGAGATATACGACACAATCTCGGCAAAATTTACAAAGGTAGAAATTCAGAAGTTATATCGTATGATGAACTGGTTTCCGAAGGAGGGACCGACTTAGCAATAACTAAACGGACCAAACGCTCACAAAAATTGAGGCAGATAGCCATTGAACATTTTTCGCACAACGGTACTATATTTTGTGACTGCTGTGGGTTCGAATTCAAGTCATTCTATGGCAATATATACGGAAAACCATGTATTGAAATCCATCACCTAAAACCTATAGTCCAATATGCGGGTATATCAATTAAACAAACCATTGATGATGCATTAAACAATTTAATACCCGTTTGTCCTAATTGCCATAGGGTTATTCACAAAAACAATATCACTATAACAAAAATTCCAGATTTTAAAGAATATCTTAAGAACAGACAACAATAACTACCTACGCGATTGACACTACATATTTCAGCATCAGTGATAATCGATGCATTATGCGCGAAAAGTCTTTATAAATTTTGTCGCTCGGAATAAATAGAGTAATTTTGTCGAACGTTTCGCTCTCCGAAGCGTTGAAATAGAATATTTTGAAGTAATCACCGATATAGAAATGAAGTTTTTCCGCATTTCCGTATTGCTCGCATCGGCACTGCTTGCTTGCCAAGGCGCCGACGCAGTAATCAACAATCCCATGACGCAGGCCGTGATCCGCGTCTACGACCAACAACTCCAAGCCAACCCCAACGACTACGAGACACGCTATCGCCGCGCCAACGAATACTATCGCCACAGCGAATACATCCGTGCGCTCGACGACCTCAATCAGATACTGGCCACAGCGCCGACGTCAGACGGCACCATGCGCTTCGACGCATACATGATGCGTGCCGGCATTTATAATATGACCAAGAAGTTCGACTTGGCACTGGCCGACCTCAATTCGGCTATCGCCATCGACGGCAACTCGGCCGCCGCATACTACCAGCGCGCAAACACCGAATACGAACTCGGCGACTATGCCGCAGCTCGCACCGACTACACCCGTCTGCAGCGCTTCAACAGCCGCAGCCCCGAGGCACTCGTGGGCTTGGCCCGCATAGCCGTTCAGGAGCGCAACTACGGCCAGGCTACCAACCTGCTCGAACAGGCCGTATCGTTCAGCCCCAACGAGCCGGAAGTGTACGTGCGCCGCGCAGGCGTTCGCCGCTTGATGGAAGATCACAACGGCGCCGTTGAGGACCTGCTCATCGCCATATCGCTCAACAGCCGCAATCCTCGTGCCGTATCGGCTCTCATCGACTACGGAAACACCAACTACACCGCCGTAATCGACGGCCTGTCGCACGCCATCGACATCGCTCCCAACAACGGCCTGTACCGCTACCTGCGTGCAACAATCGCTCAGGCTCACTTCAACTACCTCAGCGCCATCGACGATTTCAACACCATCATCGATCAGAAACTCTACAACTACCACGGCCTGTACGGTTCGCTCGCCAAGTGCCAGCTCGGCCTCGGCCGCTACGATGAAGCCCTTGCAAGCATCGACACTGCCACCGGCACCGCTCAGGACGTAGCCGAATATTTCGTGACTCGCTCCAAGATATTGCGCGCGCTCAACCGCCACGACGATGCCATCGCCGCAGCAGCCCACGCACTCGTCATCGACCGCGAATCCGTTCCCGGCCTTGTGGAGATGGCCCTCAACTTCGTTGACAAGGGCGACTACGAGCAGGCGGTTTCACACCTCGGCGAAGCCGCTATGATCGACGCCAACGACCCGAGCGTGTATCTGCTCCGCGCATGGCTGCTCGAAAAGTACCTCAACCAACCCGTTGCCGCCCGCAACTTCTATCAGCAGGCATGCGACGTGGAAGGTTTCGACGATGACAACGTGAAGTCGCTGCGCGGTTTTGCCCTGCTGGCCCTCGGCCGCACCGACGAAGCCGACGCGTGGATGGGGCACATTCTCTCCACAGTACCCGACAACGACGGCCTCATCAACTACTACGGTGCATGCTACTACGCACAGCGCGACGACAGCGACAAAGCGCTCGAATGCGTGGAGAAGTCGCTCAAAGCCGGCTACTCCGACAATCACAACTGGATGAACAACAACGACGGCACAATCAACGTGGCCGCACTCCGCGACGACCTCCGCTTCCTCAACCTTATGCAAAAATACAACTACATCTTCGGAAAGTAAATTATTCAATAAACATAGAGA
>CALKKU010000063.1 GCA_937995285.1 uncultured Bacteroidales bacterium
GCATTGTTGGCTTCGATTTCCTTTTCGATTGCTTCAACGTCGGTAGAGAGCTTTTCGGTGGCCATCGCTTTAATTTTCTCAACGAGCGGAGCTGATGTGTTGACTACGAGGGTGTAGTTGTCGGGCAGATCGCCGTAGAAACTCATGCCGGGTTGCATAGCCGCCATATCTTTCATACGGCGCATATACTCGTTGAGTGTGATTACGATCGGTTGGTCGGTCGGGGCGAGCGCTTCGAAATTGACGATGAACGAAGCCTTCTCCACTTCGGGCGTCTGCGACTTGAACAGTGATGTGAGAATTGTGCGTTCAGTCGGAGTGAGGTCGACGGTGCGGTTGGTCTCCTTTCGGATAAGATTGTCAATGACATCTGAATCGACGCGCTCGAACTTGGCCTTTTCGAGTTTCTGTTCGAGATAAGATACGAAGTGCGTGTCGAGTTGTCCGTTCATCAGCAGTACGTTGTAGCCGCGATCGTTGGCAGCCTTGATGTAGTTGTACTGCGCTGTAGTGTCTGTGCTGTACAAGTACACGATGTTACCGTCCTTATCGGTTTGCGACGGTTCGACAAGCGTCTTGTATTCATCGAGTGTGTAGAACTTGTTTTCCGTGTCTTCGAGCAGCAGGAACTTGTTGGCTGCCTCGGCAAACTTTTCATCGGATAGTACACCGTACTCGATGAAGATGCATATATCGGGCCACTTTTCTTCAAACGATTTGCGATCGTTCTTGAACAGGTCTTCGAGGCGCTGCGACACCTTCTTGGTGATGTAGCCCGAAATCTTCTTCACGGCAGAATCGCTTTGCAGATACGAACGCGATACGTTCAGAGGAATGTCGGGCGAATCGATGACGCCTTGCAACAACATCATAAAGTCGGGTACGACACCTTCCACCGAATCGGTCACATACACCTGATTGCAGTAGAGCTGGATGCGGTTCTTGGTTATCTCGAAGTTGTTCTTGATCTTCGGGAAGTAAAGGATACCGGTGAGGGTAAACGGGTAGTCGACGTTGAGGTGAATCCAAAACAGAGGATCGTCCTGACCCGGATAGAGTTCGTGGTAGAACTTCAGATAGTCCTCATCGGTGAGCTGTGACGGCTTCTTCATCCACTGCGGTTCGGTGGCGTTGATCACGTTGTCGCGCTCGGTGTCGACCATTTTGCCGTCCTTCCATTCCTTCTCTTTGCCGGAAATGACGGGTACGGGGAGGAAGCGGCAGTACTTTTTCAGTAGTGTGTCGATGCGCTCCTGTTCGAGGAACTCCTTGCTGTCATCGTCAATGTACAGGATGATGTCCGTACCGCGTGTAGTGCGAGTGCCTTTGCCCATTTCGTACTCGGGCGAACCGTCGCACGACCATTGTACGGGTTCTGCGCCCTCCTTATAGCTCAGAGAGTCGATTACCACCTTCTTGGCGACCATAAATGCCGAGTAGAAACCGAGACCGAAGTGTCCGATGATAGCGTTGGCCGAATCCTTGAACTTTGCCAAAAATTCCTCAGCACCCGAGAATGCTATTTGGTTGATGTACTTGTCGACGTCGTCGGCAGTCATACCGATACCCTTGTCGGATATAGTCAGCGTGCCGGCTTCTTTGTCGACAGTGACGCGAACGTCGAGGTTTGTCGTGTCTTCTTTAAACTCGCCGTGAGCCGACAGTGTGCGCAGTTTTTGCGATGCATCTACCGCATTCGATACGAGTTCGCGGAGAAATATTTCGTGGTCGCTGTAAAGAAACTTTTTGATGACGGGGAAGATGTTTTCAGTCGTTACCCCGATAGTGCCTTTTGCCATAGTATATTTAGTTTTGTTATTCTTGTTAGTGTTCTGTAAATGTTTACTGACTTGATACATGCAAATAGAGTGCCAACGCCGTGGCGACTGACAAAATTGCAGTGAAATATTTTACGCTTTAGACAATAGGAATATTGGGCATGTCATGAATGGCTTACTCTTTGATTTGCGCGAACCTTCTTCACACTTCAACACTGAAAGCATACGCCTTTAGTGACCTTTTTGGAATACATCAACAAGAAGAAACGGTAGTTGATGCTACGGGAGAAATATGGATTGGCATCGAAAAAGTTTTTAACTTGCCGACTGTTGATCTGAAAGATGAATGATTCTTTTCGTCTAACTCACGTTAGTATTGCAACACACAAAAAAACAGCTGCAACCCATATCGGACTGCGGCTGTTTTTTTATAATAGCAAGCTGTAATTTTGTTACTGCTCTGTTGCTACGCTGGTGGTAATCTTGGATGCGGAATTGTCGTAGTCGACGATTACTTCGTTGCCGGGGAGGAGCGACGCGGAGAGTATCATTTCGGCCAATTCGTCTTCGAGATATTTCTGAATGGCTCGCTTCAGCGGACGAGCGCCAAATTGCGGGTCGTAGCCTTTCTCGGCGATGAAATCTTTGGCGGCATCGGTGAGTGTGAGTTTGTAGCCCATCTCATCAAGGCGGCGACGGAAGCCGACAAGTTCGATGTCGATAATCTTGAAAATGGCTTCGCGCGACAGTTGCTCGAACATAACGATGTCGTCCACGCGGTTGAGAAATTCCGGCGAGAAAGCCTTGTTGAGAGCTTTGCGAATGACGGCTTGCTGCGCTTGAACCGTACCCGCTCCGCCGACATTGAAACCAACGCCCGTGCCGAAGTCCTTGAGCTGACGAGAGCCTATGTTCGACGTCATAATAATAATGGTGTTCTTGAAATCGACACGACGTCCCATACTGTCGGTGAGGCGACCTTCATCGAGTACTTGCAGCAGGATGTTGAACACATCAGGATGCGCTTTCTCGATTTCATCGAGAAGCACCACGGAGTAGGGGTGTCGACGCACCGCTTCGGTGAGTTGACCGCCTTCTTCGTAGCCGACATAGCCCGGAGGTGAACCGACGAGACGCGACACGGTGAACTTCTCCATATACTCACTCATATCGATTCGGATAAGCGTGTCGGCCGAGTCGAAAAGAAATTCCGCTAACTTCTTGGCAAGATACGTCTTACCGACACCTGTAGGACCGAGGAACATAAATGTCCCAATCGGTTTGTTGGGATCTTTGAGCCCGATGCGGTTGCGGCGGATAGCCTTGGCTATCTTGTCTATGGCCTCGTCTTGGCCGATGATGTCTTTGTGAAGTGTTGGAGCCATTTCGAGCAGTCGCAGACCTTCAGCCTTGGCGACACGCTGCACGGGCACACCGGTCATCATTGCCACAACTTCGGCAACCTTGTCTTCATCGACAACGATGCGATTCTCTTCGAGCGACTTCTCCCAGCGAGCGCGAGCTTCGTCGAGTTCGGTATTGTACTGCTGTGCACGGTCGCGCCACATAGCCGCAAGCTCGAAGTTCTGAGCATGAGCAGCTTCGAGTTTCTTGGTGGTGGCTTCTTCAATCTGCGCTTCAAGTTTTTCGATTTCTTCGGGAACTGACACGTTGATGATGTGTGCACGTGCGCCGGCTTCGTCGAGGGCGTCTATGGCCTTGTCGGGGAAGTTGCGATCCGACACGTAGCGGTCGGTGAGTTTCACGCACGCTTCGAGAGCATCGTCGGTGTAGGAGACGTTGTGATGCGCTTCGTATTTCGATTTAATATTTTTCAGAATCGTGAGTGTCTCCTCGGCCGAGGTCGGCTCAACCATCACTTTTTGAAAGCGGCGTTCGAGAGCTCCGTCCTTTTCGATATTTACACGGTACTCATCGAGCGTTGTGGCTCCGATACACTGTACTTCGCCGCGAGCCAACGCCGGTTTGAGCATATTTGCGGCATCCATCTGGCCTTGAGCATTACCGGCACCGACGATGGTGTGAATTTCATCGATAAAGAGGATGACGTCTTTGTTCTTCGACAGTTCGGTAAGGATTGCCTTGATGCGCTCCTCGAACTCGCCGCGATACTTTGTGCCTGCGACGATGCTTGCCATATCGAGCGCAACAACACGTTTGTTGAACAGTACGCGCGGCACTTGACGATGAATTATGCGTAGCGCCAGACCTTCGACTATGGCCGACTTACCCACGCCGGGTTCACCGATAAGAACGGGGTTGTTCTTTTTGCGGCGGCTAAGAATCTGCGCAAGACGCTCGATTTCGACATCGCGCCCAACGACAGGATCGAGTTGACCGGCTGCAGCAGCCTGTGTCATATCGTGTCCGAAGCGATCGAGCATCGGCGTGTCGCCACCCGTTTTGCCCTTGCCGCCGACTTTGCTGTCATTGCGGCTTTTGTTCGATGACTGTTGGTCGGATTTTGCCGACATGTTGTTGCCAGGCGAATGTGAACCAATACCGGCATCTTCCTCGTCTTCTTCGGCAAATCCGGTGCCGTTGAACGGAACGACGCCTCGGCGCTCGGCTACATAGGCAAACAGGCGGCCGTATTCCAAACCTGCATTGATGAAGGACTTGAACACGTCTTTTGCCTGCACTTCATAGTTGTGAAGCAGCGCCAACAGCACGTGAATCGGCTCAATTACGGTGTCCTTGAGCATACGAGCTTCGAGGAGCGACAACTTGGTGATACGCGCCGTGAGGCCGTCGATGGCAATGTCGTCGCCGTTCTGCTTTGCGGAGATCTCAAACATTCCGTCGTCAAGCGCCGACAGCATCCTGTCGAGATTGGAATTGGGTATGAGAGCATCGGCCGCTGCGTATTCATCACTGTCGCGATCCGACAGGATGGCAAGCAACAGGTGCTCGGGGAGTATGGTGGAATTGTTATGACGCAGAGCTTGTTCGCGAGCCTGCCCCATAACGGATTTTAATCGATCTGAAAATTGACTGTTCATTAATTATCTTTGTCGTAAGTGATACATATCGGCAACTGCAATTACTGTGCCAAATGTCACTTCTTGATACCGCCTTTAATGCCGCCCTTTGTACCGCCGCCCATAGCGAAGATGTTCTGCGAGAAATTGAAGGTCTTGCCTTGTTCGTCGCGGCGACGCTTCAGAGCGAGTTTTACCAAGCGGTCCATCAGATGTTCGAACGACAGTCCGGCTGCCTCCCACAGGTAGTAGGACAGCGATCCCGGTATGGTGTTGATTTCATTCACATACACTTTGCCGGTAGCATCGTCCATAATGAGGTCGACGCGGCTCACGCCGTGGCACGACAGCACGCGGAATGTCTCGCCGGCAAGACGTCGGCACTCGGCAGCAACGTCGTCGGATAACTGTGCGGGAATGCGCTTCTGTGCCGCATGCATACCGCCGCCCATATACTTGTCACCGTAGCTGAGGATTTCTTCAGCCTTGATAGGTTCTTCGAGAACGGATGTTTCGTATTCATCGACATCGCCGAGAACCGAGCAGTTGATTTCGCGCAGGGCGGTGACCATGTGTTCAACAATGATGCGGCGCGAATAGCGGGTTGCATTGTCGAGGCGTTCGATGAGTTCTTCGCGATTGTGTGCTGCGCCGATGCCTATGCTCGAACCGAGGTCGGCCGGCTTCACGATAACAGGATAGCCGAGTGTGCTTTCGACGTTCTGAATCATAGCGTCGCGATTCGTAGTCCACTGATGGTCGGTGAACCATACGTAGTCGACGACAGGAATGTTGTCGGCACGCAGTATCAATTTCATCGTGATCTTGTCCATGCCGTTGGCCGATGACAAAGTGTCACAGCCGGCATAGGGGATGCCGATGGTTTCGAGAACGCCTTCGAAACGGCCGTCTTCCACATTAGTGCCGTGGAGAACCGGTACAACAACGTCGAGTGTGGCGACAATGTCTTTACCGAACAGCGGCTTCTTCACCGCATAGAGGTTGAAGTCACCGTAAATCGGACGCATATATACCTCGGTCGACTTGGCCGTGAGTGCTTTCATATCGCGGTAGTTGGAGAGTGTGAGCAAGTCGCGACCGGTGTACCAATGGCCGTCTTTGGAAATGTAGATGGGTACAATCTCGTACTTGTCGGGATTGAATGCATTGATTGCCTGGTTGGCTGAGATTACAGATATTTCGTGTTCGGTGGAGCGTCCGCCGAAGAATACGCCTACTACAGTTTTCATTTTCTATTACCTTGAAATGTGTATCTAATGAATTTTATTCTGAACTTGATGTACAGTGATTATTTGAACGTGTCGGGTAAATCGTTTTCGTACAGGATTATATCCCCTTTGGCAACGAATGTTGACAGCAGCCGCTGTGCCTCGGCGAATGAATCCACGAGGTGGACGGAATTCTTGTCGAGTACATTGGCTTCTTCGATGCCCGATGCGATGGCTTCGCGATTATATTGGCCCACGACGATTGCGATGTCGCAGTTTCGGGCGGCAGTTGCGCCGAGTTGGCGGTTTAGTTCAAATTGTTCGTCGCCGAGTTCAATCATACCCGGGGTGATAACGATTCGTCGTCCTCCCTTCATCGCTCCCAGAACTTCGAGAGCCATACGAGAGCCTACAGGATTGGAATTGAATGCGTCGTCGAGGATGGTAATTCCTGCTGCAGTGGTCTTCACGGACAGGCGATGCTCAACCGGTTCGATGGATGCCACCGCGCCTTTGATTTTGCTGTCTGATACACCGAGACTATGAGCGCAGACTATCGCCGCCAACAGGTCGGAAACGTTGCATTCGCCCATCAGGCGTGTATTGATGTCGAGTCGCCAATCGTCAGGGCCGCATACGGTGAATGTGGTTCCGTGGGATGTGTACTCCACATTTGTCGCTTGATAATCGCTTGTGTTATCACTTGAAACTTTATAACGCAAAGCATTGGTGTTTTCAACCTTGCGATTGGCGATGTATTCGAAGTCATTGTTAAGTATCACAAGACCGTCGTCGGGCATGGCATCGGCAAGTTCGAACTTTGTCGCCTGCACGTTTTCGATTGTCTTGAACGATTCGAGGTGCTGCGGGCCTACAGCTGTGATGATGCCCGTTGTCGGGTGCACGAGATCGCAAATTTCCTTGATGTCACCCGGTTGCTTGGCTCCCATTTCCACGATGAATACTTCGTTGTAAGGCTTGAGGTATTCGCGGACTGTGCGGATCACACCGAGTGTGGTGTTGAAACTGCCGGGGGTCATCAGCGTGTCGAATTGCTCCGAAAGGATACGATGCAAATAATGCTTGGTGCTCGTTTTGCCATAACTGCCGGTGATGCCGATGATTTTTAGGTCGGGCATCGATGCAAGGCGCTTTGCAGCGTCGTTGTAGTAGTGGCGATTGATGGCAAAGTCGACCGGTTTCAGTATCGTATTGGCGACTATGATTATTATGTGTGAGGCGCAGTAGCAACCAAGGAGAGTGAGTACTACAGGCTTCATATGACCGCCGGTAAAATCGCATGCAAGACTACCGGTTGCAACTGCAATCGCAGCAACAACGATTGAGACGGCATAGATGCGACGTGCACGTGCTGTCCAGGCCAATGGCTTTTTGTAGTGCGCACGCGACAGTTTTGCAATCAGGCTGATGGCAAGTATAGATGTCAATATATAGGCGACGTAGTCTGATTTGCAGAGCGAAGATAGCGACACGAACAGTATAATCAGAGCGATCAGCCGCCACCATGATGTTGTGTCGCCTGATTGGCGAAGCCAATGCATATAGCGTTCGCGACGGTATGAGTTCTGCTGGAACATCATCAGGTCGCGGCTCAGTTCATAGAGGAATGCCACGCCGATTATTGCGGTTGCCACGAGGGCAAGTATAAGAGACATATTCAATTTATTTGTTATCCGAATTGATAAATCTGCGTACTACGGCAGTTGCTTGATAAGGGTTGTCGATGAAACAGAAATGTCCTGCACCGGGGAATGACACAAGGCTCGAATTTGGAATGCGCTTTGCCATAATTCTTGCATCGCGCATCGGCGTTGCCGTATCCTTCTCGCCCCACAACAGCAGGGTGGGCGCTGAAATTTTGGGCATCAGGTGGCGCAGGTCATTGTTGATTGATTTCACCATCACCTGTCGCATAAGCGGCGAGGAATTTACGTAATCCGACGAGCCGCGCTGCG
>CALKKU010000064.1 GCA_937995285.1 uncultured Bacteroidales bacterium
GCAGCGTCAGATGTGTATAAGAGACAGTTATTGGTCCAGCCCTGGTTGGCGTCGACGCAGATGGGTGTGTCGGATGTGCGGCGGAATGCTTCCACCACTTCTTTGTCGTGGCCCACGCCCATCTTTACTTTGATGACGCGGAAGGGGGCGCACTCGTCGATCTTGGCCTTCATCTCGGCAGGATCGGCATCGTAGCTGATGGTGTACGATGTGTTGGGCGCTTTTTCGGGATTGAGCCCCCAGATTTTATACCACGGCTGTCCCATGATTTTGCCCGTGAGATCGTGGAGGGCGATGTCGACCGAGGCTTTGGCGGCGCGGTTGTTCGGCGCCACCGATTCCATATATTCGTGGATGTCCTCGATGCGGAAGGGGTCGGTGAACTGTGACAGGTCGAGCTGTGACAGGAACTTGGTGACGCTCTCCACGCTTTCGCCCAAGTAGGGCGGCATGGATGCTTCGCCGTAGCCGATGACGCCGTCGTATTCGATCTGCACCTGCACGTCGGGCGTGGTGGTGCGCTGCGAGCGGGCGAGGTTGAAGGCATGTTTGAGTTTCAGTTCGTAAGGCTCGAACGACAGGTTGAGGCGTCCCGAGCGACGGGCGGCGCGGGTGGGTTCGCCGGCAGCCGACAGCGATATGGGCGATGCGGCCAAGGCAAGGCCGAGAGCAGATGTCTTGAGGAAATTTCTGCGGTTCATGGTGCTATGGATATATTTGGGGGGTGTATTGTGAATGATCAGAAGTACCAGGGGTGATTGATGACGCGGATGATGCCGTCGGTGCCTTCGCGGCCGTTGATGCGCGATACCGACAGCGGCGAGTAAAGATAACTCGGCGATTCGGGGTCGAGGCTATTGCGCTTCACGCGGCCCGAGGAGTGTATGTAACTTGCGTTGTTGTCGTAGATGGCCACGTGGGTCACACGGCCTGATTCACTGTTGCCGAAGAAGAGCAGGTCGCCCGCTTCGTAGCCGCTCCAGTCAGTCGGGTCGAGCTTCTCGCCGGTGAGTGCCTGCTGCGAGGCGTCGCGTCGCAGGATGATGCCGTTGTTGAGGTAGCTCACCTTGACCAAGCCCGAGCAGTCGACGCTCTTTATCGATGTGCCGCCCCAGAGGTAGGGCGAGCCTTCGAGCGAGTAGGCGGTGTTGAGGATTACCTTGGCGTCGAAGCGCTGGTCGGCCCACAGGGTTATCGGTTCGAGGTCGGCGGCGTCGGCCCAGCCCTTGCGTCCGTCGGGCAGGGTGACGAGCATACGTCCGTTCTCGGTGCGTCCGTCGGATTGCACGATAGCGCCGAGCACCAGGTCGGTGACCACGTCGCGCGGGCCGTATTCGTCGGGCGCGGTGAAAGCGTGTGCCTGCCACAGGTTCTTCACCACGTAGCGATCCGAGGCCGAGCGCCATGCGGCCATCTCATCGGCGGTCTTCGGTGCGAGCGACGATGTAGGTACCCAGGCGATGTAGCCGTCGGGGGTCTGTGCGCGATACCATCCGCGGCTCTCTTCGAGGATACGGACCGGTGTGCCCATCACGGCTTGTGTCGACACTTCGCCGGCATGTGCCGGGCGTGTGCGCAGTGTGGCCACGGGTATTGACACGAGCGCCATATCGGCTGCCGGATATACGTTGACAGAGTCGATGTACTCGATGCCGGCGCGGTCGAAGGCGTCGCGCAGAGCCTTGCGGGCCGATTCTTCCGATGTGTTGCCGCGGAGTACGGTCGCGCCCGAAGCCGACGCTTCGGCGGTGATTTCAAACACCGCCTGGCGGCTGTCTGGAGCTGCCGATTTCTTTACTTCCGAAATTATTTCTTCGGGCGTAGCGGCCGATAGGGTCATTGCCATGGCGAGTGCTGCAAGTGATATGAGGCGTTTCATCGTTGTAGTGTTACGGGGGTGATCGATATGATGTTGAAGCGGCTGTCCCATGCGGGATAGAACAGGTTGCCTTTGCTCGTCTCGACTTCGCCGGCCTGGAAGTCGACGGTCTCGGAGCGGACGTATTTCTTGGCGGGATAGAGTTCGCCGCAGATGCCTGTGTTGGAGGCGAAGCGGTGGCTGTCCATGCCGTGGGAGTAGAAGCCGTGTACGGTGGCGTTGTCCGAGGGGAAGCGGCCGAACGAGGGGTCGACCGGTACCCAGCCCACACCTTCGAAGTACACTTCGGCCCAGTCGTGGAAGTTCTTTTCGCCGGGGTGCAGCATCCAGCCGCTCTCCCAACGTGCGGGAATGCCGAGGGTGCGCATCAGCGATATGTAGAGCAGCGACACTTGGCCGCAGTCGCCGTGGCCTTCGGAAAGTACGTAGGTGGGGATGCACTCGATGGTGCTGTACTCGCGGGCACCGGCCCACGGGAAGTGCGATATGAAGTCGAACACGCGTTCGCTGATGCGGTAGGGGTTCGTTTCGTCGCCCTTGATGGCGTTGGCGAGGCTCGTCAGGCGTATGATGTGCGGCGTCTCGACGGCCGTGTAGCGGCGATAGAGGTCGCTCGCGGTGTCGTAGGGTTGCAGATGCGACAGTATATAGTCTTCGGTGAAGTGCTGACCGTTGTTGACAAACGATGCCGTGTAGTCGAAGTGCGCTGTCTCGCCCGGAGCCGGAGCGGGGGCTTCAAAGTAGATGGTGTTGTGCACCGAGCGGCCGTCGGACAGTGTGTAGTAGGGGCTCGATGTGGAGAGTATCTCGATTTGCGACTGGCGGTCGGATGCTATGGGGAATGGCATCCACACTCTCAAGGTGTCGCCGGCGATGGCCGGATCGTAGGGCACGTCGACCGAGAAGTTGTACACCACGCGGTGAGCGCCGCCGACGGCGTTGGCTCCGGCGTGCCAGTCGAGCACCGAGTCGAGGTAGCTGATGTCGCGTGCCCCGGCTTCGCAGCCGCGGTGATGCCAACCGTCGTTGCGCGACGGATCGAGCAGGTAGAGGTTGCGCAGCGCTT
The DNA here is from genome assembly GCA_937995285.1 of uncultured Bacteroidales bacterium. GTDB lineage: Bacteria > Bacteroidota > Bacteroidia > Bacteroidales > Muribaculaceae > CAG-873. Next base: position 2,946 of record CALKKU010000064.1, read on the forward strand.
TGCGGAATACGCGTGTCTCGCCGTCGAACACCTTCGTTTCCACGTAGCGGTTGGCGATGAGTTCGTCAATTGCGGCGGGCGTGAGTGTCGAGTCGTATTCACCGGCCATCTTCACCCATTCCGAAAGCGAGTAGGGGAAGTCGGCGCGTGTGCGCGATGCTATGGCGGCTGCCGAGTCGGTTTCGAGCCATGCGGGAGCGGCGGCCGATGCGCCGAGGCCGACGGTCAGTGCTATTGCTGCGAGGAGGTGGCGGGTAGTTATCATGGTGCTGAGTGTGTATTTATGATTTCTCGAATATTATGTTGCCGAAAAATTCGGGGCGGTGGAAGTCGGGCTTCTCGGTGTCGATCGGCGACCACGACAGGTAGTGCGGTTCGGATGTGGCCGAGGCACACTTGTAGAAGTTGCCGCGGATGCTGTCGGGCAGGCTGTCGATGTCGAGGCCGATGAGGCTCAGCGGCACGGCGATGAGCAGGTTCCACGTAAAGAGACCTTCGAGTTCGCGGAACGGGCGTGTGCCGCACGAGGGCCAACGCTTCACCAAGGCAAGTTCGTCGGAGGTGAGGCGTGTGGGGTGTGCACGCTCGGTGCGATGCGATGCGTTGATTGCTCCGATGCAGTTGAACTCGAAGTTCCAGTAGTGCCCGGTCTTGAGCGGGTCGACGAAAAATTCCACGCACGAATCTTGGCTCACGGGCGACTGGTCGGCCGTGTTCTCGGCACGCAGGTAGTTGCAGCGCACCAGGAAGTCGACGTAGATGTATCGCGCGGAGTAGGCGACGGCAAACGATGTCAGCGGACGGTAGGATGTCACTTCGGGCCAGTTGACGTTGCTGATTTCGCCGCGTGCACCCTTGTCGTCGAGCAAAGCGGTGATGGCATCGGCATCTTCGAGTGTGTCGAGGACGTCGATGCGGGGTATGGTGATTTCGTTTGAAGTCATTGCAGTAAGTCTTTAAGAGCCATTGAGAATCCGACGGCGGCCATGGCCATAAGTATGAAAGCGATGATGCGGTTGACGAGCCACAGCGAGCGCACGTTGAAGCGGCGTCGCAGGCGGTTGACGATCCATGTGACGCACCACCACCACAGCAGCGCTCCCGACAGTATGCTCACGAACGCCGCAGTGTAGTGGGCCGTGTCGTAGTCTGTCTGGAAGAAACTGAACCGTGCGAACAAGCCCACGATGAAGAAGAGTATCAGCGGGTTGGAGAACGTGAGGATGAACCCCGTGGCGAAGTCGGTCCAATAGCTCGTGGCCGGTGCTCCGCCCGCCGATTTGAGGGCGCGTGTGGGGTTCTTGCGGAAGAGGTAGATGGCAAACACGGCCAGTACCAATCCTCCGGCAAGTTGCAGCCACAGCTGCTGCTCGGTGATGAAATCGGTGATGAAACTGAGGCAGAAGCCCGTGAGCAGACAGTAGACCAAGTCGCTGAGCGCCGCGCCCACGCCGGTGAACATTCCCGGCCAGCGGCCCTTGCTCAGCGTGCGCTGGATTATGAGCATACCGATCGGGCCCATAGGTGCCGAAATCAAGGCTCCTATGGCGAGTCCGCGCGGTAGTATGTACAGCATCTGCTCCATCGGATTACTTTCAATTAGCAAAGATAGGCAATTGTTGCGAAAAATCCGACATCATCCGCACAAAAAATTCTTGCCTATCGCAGTTTGTAGCGATGAGTGGCTGCGGATGTGGTGACGGCGACGAGGATGATGCCTGAGGGGAGACGGTCGGGGTCGACTGCACGGCCGGCGACGTCGCAAGCTGCCACGGCGACGATGTCGCAGCCGTTGGCCTCAATCGCGAGGCGGTCGCCCCGGCGGGTGACTGTCGGGCACGTGAACGCTTCGGGCGAGGCGATGCCGGCACGGTCGAGAACCATTCGCATACCGGCCACGGCATCGATCATTCCCGCGCCGCATCGCGGGTCGTCGGGGCGGTCGCCCCACGGCCGTGCGGTCGCCATGGCTATGTCGCGAATGTCGGCTACGGTCAGGGACGGGTCGGCTTGCAGCCACAGGGCGAAGATGCCCGCAGCATGCGGCGCGGCCATCGACGTACCCGTTTCGGCTATGTAGCCGCTGCCGTCGACGGTGAAGTCGGGCGAGCCTTCATAGTAGCGATTGCATGCCGACACGATCATCGACCCCGGAGCGCAGATATGTGGCAAGGTGCGACCGTCGCGCAGCGTGCCGTAGGAGGTGGTGTTGCACACGGTGCCGGCAGTGACCATGTCCTGCCACGAGCGGCTGCCGTCGGCTGTCGGGGTGATGTCGCGAGTGGTGGCGTTGCCTACGGTGACGGTGTTGCGGCCGCAGGCCATCGAGCTTATCGACAGGTGACAATCGGCCGTGCCGAATGTCGGCTTCAGTATCGGCGGCACGTCGAAGTAGAGGCTTCCGCCGGCGCAGCAGTCGATGCTCGTACCCTTGTCGCCGGTGATGTCTATGGCGAGGTAGTAGCGCGAGTATTGGTTGTAGCCTGTCGTGGCGGTGGATGTGAGGTCGCATGAGATGTAGACGTTGTAGCGGCCGTTGAGCGGCGAGCGCTCTGAGGCTATGGCAAGAGTGCCGGTGTAGGCCGCAGCGAATGCAGGGTCATCTGAGAGCTCAGAGTACTCGGAGAGTTCCGAGTACTCCGAGGAGTAGATGAAGCGGCGCTCCACCAGGTCGTAGATGCGCACACCCACGCTGACGGGGCGGCTGTCGGCGCTCCATATGTCGCACGCGCCTTTCAGCGCCTTAAATTCCCAGTCGATAGTCGATGCCGGCATTATTGATACGGTCGAATGGTCGTTGGTGAACGTGTGGCTGAACGAGCGGGCAAGAGCGCCGTCGTTGCCTGCGGCGAGCACTATTACGGCATCTTCGCCGCAGCGGTCGAGGTATTGAGAGAACAGGTCTGAGCCGTCGTGCGGGCCTATCGTGGTGCCCAGCGACAGGTTGACGACTGCCGGTCGGCCAATCTCTTTGGCATAGGCTATGACATCCTCCACGCCCGCGAGGATGCCCACGTCGTAGAGATTGGACGTGGTGGCCACGATGTCGCTCTCCGGTGCTACTCCGCGATAGATGCCCGCTCCGTAGCCGCCGGCGAGGATGCCTGCAACGTGGGTGGCATGGAACATCGACGTGTTGTCGGTGGTGTAGTCGGCCAAGTCGGCGGCATCGGATATGAAGGTTCGCGAGGCCGAGAGCTCGTCGTAGCTGCTCAGACGCACCACGCGTCCGGCAAAGGCTGCATGCCCGGGGTCGAATCCGTCATCGGCAAAACCGACCACAACGCCCCGTCCCGTATATTGCCCGAGCGAGCAGTCGGCCGAGGCAAGTCGGCCGACACCTGTGGCGGCGCGTGCAACGTCGAGACACGTCGAGGCAGGCACACCGGCTTCGGCGCGGCATACGATAGTGGAGTTGTCGATGTCGGCAATCTTGTCGCTCGGTATGCAGGCCAGCACAAGGTCGTCGCGGCTGTTGAACACCACGGCTCCGAGGCCGAGCAGGTCGTCGACCGTAGCGCCTTCGGCGAGCTGTACAACGAGCGGAACGTAGCGTTGCGCGGTCGGGATGCGTGCGGCCGTGATATACGTGGTAGAAATGCGTGCGGCGGGGTTGAGAACGTGTGGTGCGGCGTTGGCCGTCGAGGCAATGATGCCGGCGAGGAGGATGATTGATAGTCGTGACATGGCGATTCGGGGGTTAAAAGCAGACCGAGCGAAAGGGCTTGCGATGTTCCCTTCGCTCGGTCAAATATGAGTTGGTGATTATCCGAGTCTTACTTGACGAGGATGCGCTGCGAGTGAACACCGTTGACGCTCAGCACGTAGACGCCTGCTGCCAGGCCTTCGGTGGAGAGGTTGGCGGTGGAGCCGCTTACCGATACCGATGTGGCGAGCTGACCTGCCATGTTGTAGAGGCGAGCATCGACGTGGTCGGCTGCGGGTACGTATACGTCCCAAAGGTTTTCGCTCAGAGGCGAGAGCATCACTTCGCCGTTGTCGGCAACTACGTCGCTTACGCCCGATGAGTGGGAGATGACCCACTTGAGGCCTTCAAGAGCGTTGATCTTGCCTGCACCCCAGCGGATGGGGTTCGGGTCGTCGGTGACAAACGAATCCTTGGTCGATGTCTCGTTGATTACCTGCTTCACCTTGTTGATGTCGAGGGTGGGGTCGGCCTGGAGCCAAAGGGCGATACAGCCGGCGGCGATAGGCGATGCCATCGATGTACCCTGCATCACTTCCCAGTAGTTTGAGCGGCCGTTGTAGTCCTGTGCTGCCGAGCAGTAGGCCTTGAACGACGAGCTTTGAGCGCTTGCGTTGTTATAGTAGGGTGTGGAGATGGCTGAGATGATACCTGTGCCCGGTGCGCATACGTGGGGCAGTGTGCGGCCGTCGTAGAGTTTGCCCCAGCTTGAATAGCCGGCTACTGAATCCACATCCATGCCGTCGCCGTCGTATTCAATGGCCATACCCATATTGGTCGAGCCGAGAATGGGAATTGTTTTGCGGGTGTTCCATGCGCCGATGGCGAGGACGTTCTTGCCGCAGGCGAGGCCGCTGATAGAGAATGCCGAGTTGCCCTTGGTGTAGCCGTCGAGGCCGAGCGATGTGAATTCGGCATCGTCGGAGTTGGTCGACATCATGATGCGCTGGCCGGCTTTGCCCGAAATCTTGAAACCGAGAACAAGTGTCTTGGCGGCATTTGTGGCTGAGTTGAATGTACCTGCCACATATACCGATGCCGAGTAGCGGTTGCTTGTGCCCGAGTTGCTCGATGTGGCAATCTGCACGTTCGAACGGGTGAATGCCTGATCGAACACGGCATTGTGGATGTAGTTGGCGCCGGTGTAGTTGGATGTCGCGATGATGGCACTCGATGTGCTCGATGTCACGTCGTAGCTGTACACGACGCTCTTTGTCTGTGTGTTGAACACGATCGGGGTGAGGGTGAACGGTTCGCTCGAATCGCTGTAGATGTCGATCGCGCCCGAGAACGAGCGGTTGTTGCCGAGGAAGAATGTGGTGAACGATGTCTCCGAAGCGCTGAGTGTCTTGTCGATCGACATGTTCAAGTCACCTTCGTTGCCGGCCGAGAGGCAGATGATTGCTTTCTGTCCGAGAGCGTCGATCAACTGCGAGGTAGCGTCGGTGCCGTCGTGCGAGCCGAGGTTGTTGCCGAGCGACAGGTTGATGACTGCGGGCTTGCCTACCGAGGTGGCGTAGTTGACGATGCGGTTCACGGCGTTGAGGTAGTTCGACGAATAGAGCTGGCCGCAACCCACCACGAGTGTCGCTTCGGGAGCGATGCCGTAGTAGGGATTTCTGAAGCGTGCGCCGCCCTTGATGGTGCCGTTCTCTTCGAGAGCCACCGAGCCGCCGCCGCGGCCGTTGAAGCTGCCTGCCATACATGCGGTGGTGTGAGTGCCATGAGTTTCGTAAGCATCGTCGGTGGTGAACGATGCGATGCGTTCGGGGGTGTCGTATTCAACGCATGTGCCGCCCGAGCCGCTGAAGTACATCACTTTGGCGATACGGGTGTTACCGTCTTCGCCGAGGAATGCGACGTGGTTGGGATCGACACCCACGTCGTAGATACCGGTGATGACGCCGGCGCCTTTGTATATCTGATTGAGGCCCGTGCCGGCATGGATTATGTCGGCGCCGGTGCCTACGCGGGCTTTGTCGAGCTTGACTTCGGCATTGCTGCCGAACGAGAGTGCTTTCACGAAGTCGCAGTCGTCGAGGGCGGCGATGTCCGACATCGTGCCGTTGACCATGACGATGTTGCCTTCGTCGATCTGTACATCGAAGCCGAGAGCCTCGATGTCTGCTGCGCCGTAGCCGTCTTTGAGGATGGCGATGACGGATGCGCGACCGTCGGCACGCGTCATTACCGACGCATCGAACGGAAGCATTTCAGGCGTAAGGGCAACGCCAACGGGGTTGGCCTGCATCAGGCGGTATTGGTTGAGGATCATAACGCCGTTGGCGTCGAACTTGCTCTGTGCCAATGCCGACATCGTAGCAAGACCTGCCAATACCAATGTATAAACTTTTTTCATCTGAAAAATGTAAAGTGAATGGTTGGATTTTACAATAGAAATGAACTGATGGTAGTTTCTCGGCAAAATTACATAAATTTTTCGTACAAATAAAATAGAATGACAAAATTCGACGCAGTCAAGTGTGATTTTGCTATTTTTTAAACAAAAAAACTCCGATTCTTCACGAGTCGGAGTTTTCTTTATTAATCAAAAAAGCGTTCGAATATTATTTTGCTGTATATAGTGTTAAGCTGAAAAAGCGGTTTATCTTTGTTTTGTCTATATGACTGCAAAGCAAACCGATGGTTTAATGCATTCTTTAATTTTAACTTTGCTTAACGATCTTATCCTGTTTCGGCCGCTTTCGGGCGTGGAGGGTTATTTGTAACTTTGCGGCGATTAAAAATTTTTCGAGATGAATTTCAAACACTTGTCGCTATATGTCGCCGTTGCCGTCGGCTTGCTCGCTGCCTCGTGCACGGCGGCTCCGACCTTCCGCCAAGAGGCGGGGACGGTGTGGGGTACGACCTACCATATCACCTACGAGGCATCCGCCGACCTGACCGATTCGATACTGTCGACGATGCGAGCCGTGGAGCTGTCGCTGTCGGCATTCGAACCGAAGTCGACCCTGTCGAGAATCAATGCCGGCACCACGACCGAGGTCGACTCGATGTTTGCCGAAGTTTACAAGGCTGCATATGAAGTATACACAATGAGCCGGGGTGCGTTCGATCCCACAGTCGGTCCGCTCGTTGACCTCTGGGGCTTCGGTCACAAGGGACGCGACATGTCCGAGCCCGATTCGGCGGCCGTTCGCGGTGCTTTGCAGCGCGTGGGTATGTCGAAAAGCCGATTGGCGGGCACTACGCTCATTACCGATGTCGAGGGCATGGAATTCGACTTCGCCGCCATTGCCAAGGGCTACGGCGTGGACTGTGTGGCTCGTATGCTCGGCCGCAACGGATGTGATAATTATATGGTGGAAATCGGCGGAGAGGTGACGGTGGCCGGGCACAACTCTACGGACCGTCCGTGGCACATACAGATAGATGCTCCGACCGAGGACCCGGGCGGCGCAGGCATTCGCGTGCTTGAGATGACCTCGGGCGCAGTGGCCACCTCGGGCAACTATCGCAACTACCGCGCACGCGCCGACGGCAGCCGCTTCGGCCACACGATAAGTCCTTTCACCGGCTATCCGATTCAGACATCCATTGTCAGCGCCACCGTGCGCTGCGACAACTGCATGATGTGCGACGCACTGGCCACGGCATGTATGGCCATGGGCGTCGACGATGCCGTGGCTATGCTCGATTCGATCGGCGGCACAGGCTACGTGCTCGCGGTGGCCGAGGGCGATTCGCTCCGCATTGTCAGCCGCCTGTGACCGATTTGTAACAACGAAAAAGCCGCCGGAGATTACTTTTAACCATCCGGCGGTGTTGTTCGTCGACGACTTAACACAAGCAGTCGACGGGAGTGTCTATAACCTTAATCTAATACCATGAAAAACAATGTACATTAAAGATACTTGGTAATGCTATAACGTGTGGAGTGTGCCTTTTAGTTTGGCTTCGGGATGTAATTAACAAAATTTATATTTGGTCGTCACCGTTTTTATTATTAACTTAGCGACAACCAACACACGCTATGAAAGAGAAAATACTTGTAATAGACGATGAAGAGGCCGTGTGCGAGATATTGAAATATAATCTCGAAAGCGCCGGGTACAGTGTGGATGTGGCATACAGCGCGGAGGAGGCATGCGACCTGCCCGTGCAGTGCTACGACTTGCTCATTGTGGACATTATGATGGGCGATATGAGCGGCCTCGACTTTGCCGAAACGTTGCGAGGAAAGGCCGTTACGGCTGCCGTGCCGGTGATATTCTGCTCGGCTCTCGACAAGGAAGACGACAAGGTGACGGGGCTTAACATCGGGGCCGACGACTACATAGCCAAGCCGTTCGATATAAGCGAAGTGCTCGCGCGAGTGCGTGCCGTGCTGCGCCGCTCGTCGTCTGCGGCCAAGAGCAACATCACCACACTCAACGGCGAGGCGATGGTCTACGGCCGACTGCGTGTCGACACCCTTGCGAAGAAAGTTTTTATCGACGGCGTCGACCTTCAGCTCACCGAGATAGAATACACACTGCTGCAATTCCTGATGGCGCGGCCCAACAAACTCTACACCCGCGAGGAGATTGCCGCGCGTCTGTGGACCGGCGACACAACGCTGCGAGCCATCGACACCAACATCACGCGTCTGCGCAAAAAACTCGGCGACTACGGCGGCAACATAATCACTGTGCAAAGCATAGGATATGGTTTCCGCGAGACGGATTAACTATCAGTGGCGGGTATTCATCCCGTTGGTGTCCATAATATGGCTGATACTCACGCTGATGGGCACATGGATGTATCACACCGAGCGCCGGTTGCGCATCGACAACATCCGCTCGCAGGTCGATATGGTCAGTGCCCGCATCCTTGCCGGCTACGAGGACGACAACTACGACCCGGCCAAGTTCTACCAATTCATACTGGACTATTACATAGACTTGCCGCTGTTCGACGGCATCCGTATTTCGACCTACTACGACGGACGGCTCGTCCGCTACGTGGGCAAGCCGATCCTCGCCCCCGAGAAGCGTCGCTTTGTCGACGATAACAACGTGCTCAAACACGACCCCGAGACCGAAGCCGACGTGGATGCCCGACGACGTCGCGACAACTTCTACTATAACGTGTCGAGCAGCCGCGACGGCCGCTTCACCGTCTACATTATGTTGCCGTTTCATTCGAGCCTCATTCAGGCCACACGTGCATCGAAGTCGCTGATAATAGTGATGTCGGTCCTGGCCGCGTTCGGCACGGCGCTGGCATATTTCATGTCGCGGCGATTGGGTCGCGACATCAGCAATCTGCGCAACTTCGCCGAGCGTGCCTCGATCGACCCTCGATTCGATCCCGACGATATACAGTTCTCGCGCGACGAACTCGGCGACACCTCGCGCCACATCATCCGCATATACAAAGCCCGCTCGGCGGCGATTGCCAAGCTCCGGCGCGAGCACAGCGTGGCTCTGCACGCCATAGAGGAGAAAAACCGCCTCAAGCGCGACCTTACAAGCAATATCAACCACGAACTCAAGACGCCCGTGAGTGTCATCAAAGGCTATATCGACACCATAAATCAGCATCCCGAAATGGATGAACAGGCTCGGAAGCATTTCATGAGCATGGCCGGAGAAAACATCGACCGCCTCGTGACACTCCTCGGCGAACTGTCGAAGATAACACGCCTCGAAGAGGGGGCATCCATGCTTCGCACCGAGCCGATCAATCTTCAGGAGGTCGTGTACAAGATAGCACACGACTTCGAGCAGTCGGGCGTACTGGGCGATATGGCGTTCAAGTACGACATTCCGCCGTCGTGCAACGTCGACGCCGACACATCGTTGCTCGAAATGATTGTCACCAACCTCACTCGCAATGCCGTGGCTTATTCGCACGGCACGGAGTGCTCGTTCAATCTCGTCAACCGCGATGAGAAGTTCTACTACTTCACCTTTGCCGACAACGGTGTTGGCGTGAAGCCCGAATCGCTGCCCCACATGTTCGAACGCTTCTTCCGCGAGGATACAGGTCGCTCGCGCAAGCGTGGCGGCACCGGGCTCGGCCTCGCCATAGTGCAAAGCGCCGTCGAAGCCCTCGGAGGCATCATATCGGTTGAAAATCGCCGGGACGGCGGATTGCTGTTCCGCTTCTCGCTGCGCCGTGCTTAGATTGCACGTTTATATATTTTATGTGTAAACATTTGGAAAATTCCGAAATTCTGACCAACTTTGCGCATAGTAACTAAATAATCTACCTGACAATGACTCCTGATATAGATTGGAAACATTTGCCATTCGGTTATTATCCAACCGATTACAATGTGCGTTGTACATTTAAAGACGGAAAATGGGGCGAAATCGAAGTCACATCTTCCGACAAAATAGAACTTCACATGGCCGCAACATCGTTGCACTACGGCCAGGAACTCTTCGAAGGGCTCAAGGCTTTCCGCGGCAAGGACGGCAAGATCCGCATCTTCCGCCTCAAGGACAATGCCGAACGCATCCGTCAGTCGGCCGAGGGCATCCTGATGGAACCCGTCCCCGAAGACCTCTTCTGCGAGATGTGCGAGAAGGTGGTGAAGCTCAACGAACGCTTCGTGCCGCCCTACGGCAGCGGTGCATCGCTCTATATCCGCCCCTTTGAGCTCGGTATCACTCCGAGCGTCGGCGTGCGTGCATCTTCGGAATACTTGTTCGTAATTCTCGTCACACCCGTAGGTCCGTACTTCAAGACCGGCTTCGGCTGCACCGACATCTGCATCATGCGCGAATACGACCGCGTGGCTCCGCGCGGCACGGGTCGTTTCAAGATCGGCGGCAACTACGCCGCATCGCTCAAGGCTTCGCAGCACGCCCACGACATCGGTTGCTCGGCCGTCCTCTTCCTCGATCCCAAGGAGAAGAAATATCTCGACGAATGCGGCCCGGCCAATTTCTTCGCCATCATCGACGGCAAGTACGTCACCCCCAAGAGCGACTCAATCCTGCCTTCGATTACCAACCGCGCCCTGATGCAGCTCGCACGCGACATGGGAGTGGAAGTTGTTGAACGCCACATCACTGTCGACGAACTCGCCAACGCCACCGAGGCCGGCGCATGCGGCACCGCAGCCGTGATTTCGCCCGTCGGCACCATCCGCGACGTCGACACCGGCAAGGAATACGTCATCTCTCCCGACCGCAAGCCCGGTCCGATTTCAACCGCCCTCTACGACAAACTCAATGCCATTCGCCTCGGAGAATGTGAGGACACCTACGGTTGGAACACAATTGTTGAATAATCTTTATGCGTGAGCATAAAATTATAAAGTTAGGGTAATGGATATCGCCTTCGATGCTTCGTGCGTTCGGAGGCGATTTTTTCAACAAACATTTTTTCAGAATACCGATATGGCACTTTGGACCGAACTTTACGATACATTCTATCCCGCAGGCACACGTGCTCGCGCCATCCTTGAACAGCATTCGCGCTCCGTGGCCGATCTCGCGCTCGACATCAACGCTCGCCGTGCGCTCGGCCTCGACCCCGAGCAGGTCGAAGCCGCCGCGATGCTCCACGATATCGGCATATTTCTCACCGACGCACCGTCGATCGATTGCCACGGCTGCCGACCGTACTTGCTTCACGGAGTGCTCGGCGCCGACCTGCTGCGCCGCCACGGCCTGCCCGAGTGGGCTGCTCGCGTGTCCGAGCGCCACACCGGCACCGGTATCGCTCTCGACGAAGTGGCTTCGGTTGGTCTGCCCGACGACGGCCGCATCTATATGCCGCAGAGCGAATTGGAGCGATTGGTGTGCTATGCCGACAAGTTTTACAGCAAGAGCCGCGATATGAGCCGCAAATCCCTCGACCGCGTCCGGCGCTCCCTTGCCCGCTTCGGCGACGCCTCCCTTGCCCGCTTCGAAGCCCTCCACGCCGCCTTCGGCATAGAATGACCGCCGCAGGGCGGCAATGGTAGGGGTAAATTTTTGGGGTGTAGGGGCGAGCCTATGGCCCGCCCGGCGGTGTAGGCCGGTAGCGGCATGCGTTTCGCATGCCATTAACGGTCATCGCAATCAAGGTGTAATCGTCAACCTGTAGGGACGTACCTTTGGTACGTTTGCGGTGAAATCAGCATATTTGCTTCGCAAACCATTGAGGCGCTGTGTATTGCGCCAATGGCGTGCCACAGGCACGCCGCTACAGGTGGACACGCACAAAAAAATGCCGCAAGTCTTGCGACCTGCGGCATTTCTGCGGAGAGGACGAGATTCGAACTCGTGGTAGGATTACTCCTACGTCAGTTTAGCAAACTGGTGGTTTCAGCCACTCACCCACCTCTCCAAGGAGGCACTCACATCAGTGATTTGCCGATTGTGAGTGCAAAGTTATGCAATAGAATTTAAACGGCAAAATTTTTGCGCCGCTTTTTTGCCCC
>CALKKU010000065.1 GCA_937995285.1 uncultured Bacteroidales bacterium
ATGTAGTCGCCGCTCCACAGCAGCGGCACGTAGTCGCCGGCGGCTGCTGTGGCAAGCAGCACTCGGCATCCGCACTCTCGCGCTTCGGCGAGATAGCGCTCCACGGCGTCGTTGTGGAGGCCGGCTACGCGTCGGGCGAAGTCGGCTTTAAACTCTGCATCGTCGCCGATGAGTGCTATGGAGCGATATTTCATCGCTTCGTGGGATATGAGGTGTAATTTTCTGAGCAGCAACAGCGCGGCTACGGCGGCGGCGCGGTGCAACGCACAGCGGCGGATGAGCCGTCGCAGCCCCATACGCAGGTAGAGATGCAGGGTGTTGACGCGCACGAGTGTGCCGTCGAGGTCGACGATGACCGCGCGGCCGCTGTCCCCTACTCCGCTGTCGTTCAGGCATCGAGCGACCATGGGAAGCGAATCAATGTGTAGTCGTTGTAGAGGTATACGTCGGGCATCTTCAGCGGTGAACGTGTGGTGACGGTGATTGTTGCCGTACGCACGTCGGCTTCGGGATATGCAGCCGCGACGGCACGGTATACGGCGTCGAGGGTGACACCGCTGTCGACAGCGTCGTCGACGATGAGAATGCTACGACGTCCCGAAAGGTCGGGGACGTCGACCACGTCGGCGGCAATGGGCTTGGGGCGGCGCAATGACAACAGAAAACTCTCGGCAATGCGCAGGAAGTCGGCGAGGAAGCGCGGCAGGCTGCGCAACAGCCGTCCGCAGTGATTGGTCTTGCGACGTGTGGAAAGACGTTGAAGCAAGGTGTACGTGTGCGGTGTGTCGGGAAAGACGTTGTCGGCCACATAAGCGCCGCCGGTGCGGATGCCCACCACTATGTCGGGGACGAAGCCGGATGCCACTATTTGTGTCTGGAGTTGATCGCAGGTGATTGCAAAATTTTCTGCGTCAAGTGTGATTACATGCCTACCCATCGTGCTATAAACATAAATATATGCCGGCCGAGATACGAAAGTACTATGCCGGCTTTGTTCTTGAATCGTACATTTTTATCAACGAGCGAGGCGAAGCGCCGCGTGCGGATGAAGCGCCAACACGTGTCGGCAACGTCGGCCACGCCGTTGAGGCTTGCAAGGATGAAGATATTGAAGTTGGCGCTGAGGCGTCGGTCGCGTGCCGCAGGCAACAGGTCGGGGCACCGCTCGGCTATGGATGCCTCCATTCGCTCGGTGACTGAGAGCACATCGAGCCGTCGCGGCGACCACGTGTGCATGATGCTGGCGCCGTGCTGGCGGTAGCAGTAGAACGGCGCTGCCGTGAAGGCAATGCTGTTGCAGCGCAGACAAGCTCGGTAGAAGAAGTCGAGATCTTCGTAGTAGAGCCCGGCGGTGAACCGCTCGGCGGCGAATATCGAGCGGCGATAGAGTTTGCCCCACGCAGCATGCGGTATTCCCTGCTGATAGAGGGCATTGGAGATGGCTTCCTCGGCGGTGTACACGGCGTAGCGTGGCATATCGGCGTGAGCGTACATCCGGCGCTCGTCCATAGCAAATCCGCCGATTACCATATCTGCTCCTGTGGCAAGCATCGTCGCCGAAAGCCAACGCAAGGCGTCGGGATGCAGGCGATCGTCGGCGTCGACAAACATCACCACGTCGCCGCAACAGGCGTCAACGCCGCAATTGCGAGCCACGGACAAGCCGCCGTTGGGCGTATGCAGCACCTTAACGCGGCTGTCGGCCGAGGCCACGGCATCGCATATCGAGGGCGAACGGTCGGTGGAGCCGTCGTCGACAAGTATCAATTCAAAGTCGGCCATCGACTGCGCAAGGACGCTGTCGATGGCCTCTTTGAGGTAGTCCTGCCCGTTGTACACGGGCAGGATGACCGATACGGATATTTTACGTGCGGCTTCCACGCTGCTTATCGTTGTTACTTAACCACGACGGCAGCCGACGGAGTCGACTCCTGATTGACGCGGCTGAGCGATGTCACCACATACTTGCCCGGCTCGGTTGTCGAGAACGACGGTGTCCAGGTGATTGCTTCGATAGCATCGGCGGCTTCGAGGTCGATGTCATCGCCCTCTTCAAAGCGATAAACCACGAATTTCACGGCGTCGTCGGCCGTGCCTGCCGGAGCGGCTACCGACCAGGTGAGTTCACCATCGTTGCACTGCAAAGCGGTGGGAGCTGCGGGCGTCTTGTCGCTGATCCAGGGATATGTGGGAGGAATGGCTATCGAAGCCTGAAGGTCGGTGGCAAGCGAATCGGCGATGCCGCCCACGTTGTCAGTCAGCGAATATGCCGGCCACCAGCAGTTGCCTTGAATATGCTCGGCCGAGCGAGTGAGGTTCACCTTGTGGCGAAGCTGTGTGGCTTCGGTCGAGGGAGCGATGTCGGGCTTTTTCATTGTAATGGCTATGTCCTGACCTACGTAGAGGTTGCGGCCTTCGGCATTGTTGTTCCACCAGTCGACGAGGACGAGGTACGAAGCGGCTTTGTGCTGAAGATCCCAGTAGAGCTGGGGCAGCAGATAGTCAATCCAGCCTTCGCGTGCCCAAAGCAGCACGTCGGCATAGAGAGCGTCGTAGTTCTGCAGGCCGTTGGTCTTGCTGCCGCGCGGATCGGAACCGATGTTGCGCCAGATGCCGAAGGGGCTGATGCCGAAGATCACCCACGGCTTTGTGGCGGCAATCTGTTGGTGAAGGCCTTCGATGAGGAGGTCGACGTTGTGGCGACGCCAATCGCCTCGGTCCATACCGTTGCCGTAGCGGGCGAAAGATTTGTCGTCGGGAAATTCCTGCTTTTCAACCGGATAGGGATAGAAGTAGTCGTCGAAGTGGATGCCGTCGACGTCGTAGCGGTTGACGATGTCCATGACGACCTTGGTGATGAATTCACGGCTTTGGGGCAGACCGGGATCGAAATAGAGTTTGCCGTCGTAGCGCACGAACCATTCGGGATGCTGATGGTATATGTGTCCCTTTGGCAGTGTCTGCGACTTGGATGTGGTGACGCGATAGGGATTGAGCCATGCGTGGAGTTCCATGCCACGAGCGTGAGCCTCGTCGATCATAAATTGCAGAGGATCCCATGCCGGAACGGGAGCTGCGCCGTTGTCGGTGAGGAAGCGGCTCCATGGTTCCAAATCGCTGGGATAGAACGCATCGGCCTGTGGACGCACCTGGAAGATGACGGCATTGACGCCGGCGTCCTGAAGTTTGTCGAGCTGGTCGCGCAAGTAGGCCTTGTTCTCCTCGGTCGACTGACGATGATATTGTTCCTGGAACACGGTGTGCATCCAAGCGCCGCGAAATTCGCGCTTGGGATTCTGCGCGTTCGCATTAATCAATGTAGCAGCGGCCAACAAAGCGGCCACAAACAGTTTTTTCATAGACAGTGATGTATTATGTGTATTATGTTTTACATACAAAGGTATGCAAAAAAGTTTACACGTTGAAGAATTTTTCGACGAGGCGCTGCATTTTTGCGGGGTCTGCCATGGCGGCGCTGGCCTCAGCGGGGTCGTAGGAACGCAGGCGGGCGAGGATGCCGTCAATCATTCCCGGCGAGAACACGCCGCGATCTTCAAAGACGCCGCGTACGCGTTCGAGGCAATCGGCACTCGATGCACAGTCGACGGGCAGGCTGTCGAGCGTGGCCAGGCGCGCGGCATTTTCGGCGGCATGGATGTTGACATCGACGTATGTAGCCTCGGCTACTTTGAGAGCATCGGGCATCTCAAGGCCGTAGCGCAGTGCGACGGCAAGGCCGGCGAGTAGTTGATAAATGTCGGCCGAACCGTCGGCGGAGCGAATTTCCACTGTCTGTTTCTGGGTGGGATCGATGTACGACGGTGTGTCCTGACCGGGATTGACGGCAGCGCACATATCGGCCTTGGCGGTCCAACCGAGCGGCACACGCACGAGCACGGAGCGGTTGCGGTCGCCCCAGCAGACATTGGTCGGCGCTTCCTGATGCGGCACAAGGCGGAAGTAGGATGTGGGATTGGTGTTGCCGAAAGCAGTGATGGCCGGCGCAAGCTTCATCAAGCCGGCGATTGCTCGACGGGCGGTGTCGCTGATGCGGCGGTCGTAGTCAAGCATCATATTGCGGCCGTCGCGAGTCATACGCATATGGATATGCAGGCCGCTGCCGGCTTTGCCTGTGGTGATCTTGGGCGCAAATGTCACGTCGTAGCCTTCGCGATAGGCAAGGTTACGGATAATCCATTTGGCAAGCATCAACTGGTCGGCGGCTTCGCGGGCGTCGACGGGGAGGAATTCGATTTCGTTCTGCTCGTAGACCGTGCCGTCGAGGGTGAAGTTGCCCACCTCGGAGTGACCGTACTTAATCATACCGCCGGCGGAGGCTATATGGTTCATACACAGGGTGCGGAAGTCGTTGAACTTGGCAAAGGGAGCCGATTCGTGGTAGCCGCGCTGGTCGGTGGCGGGGAATCGGTGCTGATCGGGAGCTATGACATAGTATTCCAATTCGCCCATTGCCTCGAAGACCATACCTGTTGTGTCGGTGAAGAGGCGGCAAGCCTTCTCGAGCGTATTTTCGGGAGAGGATTCGAGCGGTCGGCCGTCCTTGTCGCAATAGCTGCACAGCATTGTCACCGTGGGCAGCGGAGCAAACGGGTCGACAAAGGCGGTGCGGTAGCGCGGAATTACATACAGGTCGGAACTGCCGGCACTGATGAACGGGAACAATGACGAACCGTCGACGCGCTCGCCGAGGGTAAGGATTGTTTCGAGATATGCGAGATTGTTGATGACGAAGTTGAGCGTCTTCAACCGGCCGTCGGCGGCCGGGTACATGAAGTTGACCATCTCGATGCCGTTCTCCGAGATGTAGTTGATGATGTCCTGACGGGTAAAGTCGCGTTGAGCCTTGCCGAGTGCACGCACTATGGCATTCTTGCTCAGGGCTAATTCTTTGTCCATAGTATTGATGTTGTTAGGTAGGTGATAAAAAGCGAGAGGAGATTACTTCTTCATGGAAGCACGCATGGTGAGGTAGTCGCCGAGCCACAGGCCGCCGAGCACGAGGCCGCAGCCTACACAGCCGATTACAGTCACCGCTTCGCCGAGAATCAAGGCCGAGAATATAAGGGTGATTACCGGCTGCAAGTACATATAATTGTTGGCCTTCAGGGCGCCTACTTTCTTCACGGTCATCGCCCACATCACATAAGCGATGAGCGACGCACCGATGCCGAGGAAGAGCAGGTTGACGAGCACCGGGACGTTGGTAAACACTTCCGCAACGGGAAAATGCGACTGCTCGACGAGCATAAACGGAGCGGCCGTGAGCACACCATAGAAGAATGTCTTGCGAGTGATTGTCCACACGTCATATACGGCATTCAGTCGCTTGAGCACAAGGCTGTAGAGCGCCCAACTGAATGCGGCCATCAAGGCAAGCATGTCGCCGAGCGGGTTGACTTCCATATTGGTGCTGCTGTTGAATATGACACAACCGACGCCGACAAACGCGGTCAGCGAGCCGATGATCATACCGACTCCCGGGCGCTCGCTGCGATAGAGTATACCGACTATGATGGCCGTGAGCAGCGGCGATGTGGATGTGAGCAACGACACATTGGCCACGAGGGTGTACTGCAAGGCGAAGTTTTCGGCCAAAAAGTAAATCGACCCGGCAAGGATGCCGCACAGAGCCATCAACACTTCGTCGCGCAGATTGTCGCACAGCATACGCCCGTGCTTGAATGCCAGGATGATGAGGTAGGCCAAAGCGAAGCGATAGACATATATCTCCACAGGCTGCATTCCGTTGTCGAGCAGTACTTTGGTGGATATAAACGATATGCCCCACATAGTGACGCATATCAACGCTATGACGTGGCCGAGCAATGCACTCGACTTGCTGTTGTATTTATTCAGGTTATTATCGTTCCCTGCCATATAGGGGTGTATTTTCAAGATTATAGCACAAAGTTAAGAAAAATCCGCGAAAGCAAAATATCTTGGATGAAAAATGCCGCCAAATTATTAACTTTGCACACCCAATCAGGTACATAATCATAATACAATACTTACTTAATTATGAACAAATTATTAATCACCGCTTTTGCTATGACAACAATGATGTCACAGGCAATGGCCGCGCAGACAGCGCACGGAGTCGACCGCGCCAACCTCGACGAGAGCGTTGCGCCGAGCGCCGACTTCTACGACTACGCCTGCGGCGGATGGATGAAGGCACATCCTCTCACCGATGAATACTCGCGTTACGGCACATTCGACGCCCTTGGCGAAATGAACCGCGCTCAGGTGCGCGACCTCGTTCTCGGCCTCGATTCGTCGACAGTGCCCTTCGGCAGCAATGCTCAGAAGATTGCCGACCTCTATGCAATGGGTATGGACAGCGTACGCCTCAACCGCGAGGGCGCCGCTCCGCTGGCCGCCGACTTGCAGACAATCAACACTGTGAGCCGCGAAGGCATCATCGACCTGATGGCCACGATGCCCGGCATCGCCGCATTCTTCAACACCGGCGTTGAGCCAGATATGATCGACGTGAACAATAATGCCATGTACTGGCAGCAGGGCGGCATCGGCCTCGGCGACCGCGACTATTACCTCGAACAGAGCGACAACGCCAACAGCGTACGCATGGCCTATCGCGAATATCTCCACACGCTCGCCCGCCTCATCGGCTACGACGAACTCCGTGCCTATCGCTTTGTGGGCAATGTCATCGATATCGAAACGGCACTTGCTCAGGCAGCCATGTCGCGCGAAGAGCTCCGCGACCCGGCCGCTTCGTACAACCCTATGGCAATGACCGACCTTGCCGCCAAGTATCCGGCAGTTGACCTCCGCCGCTACTTCGCCAAGCAGGGCATCAACGACATCGCAACGCTCATCGTTGGTCAACCCAAATCGCTTCAGGCAGTCAACGACCTTATGGACAAGACATCTATCGACGCTTTGCGCGACTACCTCACGGCAGGCTATCTGTCGTCGGCCGCATCATATCTGAGCGACGACTTCGTAAACGCCGAATTCGAACTCGCCAAGGTTCTCTCGGGCGTGAAGCAGCAGCAGCCCCGCTGGAAGCGTGCTCTCGCACTGCCCAACGGTATGCTCGGCGAAGCTCTCGGTGAACTCTACGTGGCCAAGTACTTCCCGCCCCAGGCCAAGGAGAAGATGCTCACTCTTGTGAAGAATCTTCAGGTGGCTCTCGGTCAGCACATCAGCAACCTCACATGGATGAGCGATGTCACCAAGGCTCGCGCCCTGGAAAAACTCGCCGCATTCACCGTGAAGATCGGCTATCCCGACAAGTGGCGCGACTACTCGGGCCTCACAATCGACCCCTCGAAGTCGTACTGGCAGAATGTACAGGCTGCAATTCTCTTCAACCAAAAGTACAACCTCGACGACTACGGCAAACCCGTCGACAAGGACCGCTGGTTCATGTCGCCGCAGACTGTCAACGCCTACTACAACCCGACGACCAACGAAATCTGCTTCCCCGCCGGTATTCTTCAGAAGCCTTTCTTCGATCCCGAAGCCGATGATGCCGAGAACTACGGCGCTATCGGCGTGGTAATCGGCCACGAAATGACCCACGGTTTCGACGACCAGGGTCGCCAGTTCGACAAAGACGGCAACTTCAACAACTGGTGGACCGATGAGGACGCCAAGGCATTCACCGCCTTTGCCGACGGCCTTGCCGCTCAGTTCGATGCTATCGAAGTAGCCGACGGCGTTCATGCCAACGGTCGCTTCACTCTCGGTGAAAACATTGCCGACCAGGGCGGTCTGCGCGTGTCGTACACCGCTTACCACAACTCGCTCGGTGCAGGCAACGACGGTGAAGTAATCGACGGTTTCACTCCAGATCAGCGCTTCTACCTCGCCTACGCCAACGTGTGGGCAGGCAACATCCGCACCGCCGAAATTCTCAAGCGCACCAAGACCGACCCCCACTCGCTCGGCCGCTGGCGCGTGAACGCAACGTTGCGCAACATCGCACCGTTCTTCGATGCCTTCGGTATCAAGGCCGGCGATCCGATGTTCCGCCCCGAGACCGACCGCGTCGTCATCTGGTAAAATTTTTATAGGAAACAACAGCAAAAAGCGCCCCGGCCGAAATCGACCGGGGCGCTTTTGCTGTTTATTTTATCGTTTATAGACGATAATATTGCGCATTTTTTGTCGTCTATAAACGATAGAAATACTTTTTACCTACAAATTTATTGCATTGTGTGAAATAAGGCTTATACTTGCAGTATTAAATTTCAATATCACGATGACAACACAACGCTCCAAATCTTTTCTGATCTACATTGGCGGACTTATTTCAGGGATAGTACTTACATTTGCATTCCTGATTGCTTTCGCCAAATGCACTAATGTTGCCAAAGATCCTAACTTGGTTTTATTTGAACAACCGCGACAAACCATTGATGCAACACTGTTTGAAGTGATGCAGGTACTGCCTGACGGCAGCGCATTAGCGACCATCGAACCAGATTATACACAAGTCAGTCACAATGAATCATTGTGGACGGTTGTATTATTTCAGGCCAAGAGCGGTACTTCCTATTATGATCGCCAAATAATCCGAGTTCCTGAAGGAAAGTGTGTAAGACAAATCGGAACGTACAAGTATGAAACCCGTATGGAGATTACCAAGACCGTGCCGGTCGTGGATTTCTTTGATACGAATGTTTCTGATTTGTAACCTTGCAGCAGACGTACCAAAGGTACGTCCCTACAGGTTGAGGATTAAATATTTGCTGAATACGTATTTTTTTGACGCTAACTCTGCGAATACCGACGCATAATGTATCAGCTGACGAAGCCGCGGAGGAAGGTGAATTCTTCGGCGAGGTCGGTGAGGACTTCGACCATGCGGCGCAGGCTCTGCTCGGTGTACTCGGCGCTGTGGAGGCGGTTGTCGACGAATATCTGAACTTTCATATCGGCCGGGAGAGCCGTTTCGTGCTCGGGATCGGACGCGGATGCGGCCATCACGTCGGCTACAACGCGACCGAAGTCGGTCGGTGCGGCCAATTCGCCGTCCTCAATCGATGAGTCGGTGGCGAAGCGATAGTAGGTGCGGTCGGCCGTGAGGGCGATGTCGGCACGTGCTGTGTCGTCGAGGCGAATCATCAGCGTCAGGCGCTTTACGTTGTCGGTATTCATCGGGGCAGTACGTTTACTTTGAGTTTGTCGTAGGCTCGCTGAGCCTTGGCACGGGCTTCATCAAGGGTGTCGGCGGTAGCCAGAATCACGCCCATACGGCGATGACCGTTCACTTCCGGTTTGCCGAATATGCGCATTTGCACACCGTCCTCGGCCAAAACATTCTCAAGATTGTCCATAACGACTTTGTCGGTGTCGCCTTCGACGACAACAGCCATCGAAGCCGACGGGCCGTAGAAGCGAATCGACGGCACAGGCAGACCGAGCAACGCGCGAGCATGGAGGGCAAACTCGCTCAGGTCCTGCGAAATCATTGTCACCATACCGGTGTCGTGCGGACGCGGCGACACTTCGCTGAAGATGACGTTGTCGCCCTTGACAAAGAGTTCCACGCCGAAGATGCCGTAGCCGCCGAGGGCATCGGTAATCTTGCGAGCGATGTCGCGAGCCGATTCGAGAGCCTTGGTCGACATCGGCTGCGGCTGCCACGATTGGCGGTAGTCACCATTGACCTGTATGTGCCCGACAGGTTCGCAGAAGCATGTGCCGCTAACCGAACGGACTGTGAGCAACGTTATCTCGTAGTCGAAGTCGACGAAACCTTCAACAATGACGCGACCTGCACCGGCGCGACCGCCGGCCTGAGCCTCGTGCCACGCTTCATCAATTTGCTCGACACGGCGGACGGTCGACTGCCCGTGTCCCGACGAGCTCATCACGGGCTTCACGACGCAGGGCAGACCGATAGCATCGATTGCGGCCTTAAATTCTTCATAGGTATCGGCAAAGCGATAGGGCGATGTGGGCAAGCCGAGCTGCTCTGCGGCAAGACGGCGGATGCCCTCGCGATTCATGGTGAGGAATGCAGCCCGAGCAGTAGGAGTGACGTTGAAGCCTTCCTGTTCGAGCTTCACGAGTTCGGAAGTAGCGATAGCCTCAACCTCGGGAATTATATGGTCGGGCTTCTCTTCAGTGATGACCTCGCGCAGACGCTCGCCGTCGAGCATGCTGAACACATGGCAGCGATGAGCCACCTGCATGGCCGGCGCACCGGCATATTTGTCGCATGCCACGACTTCGACGCCATAGCGCTGAAGTTCGATTGCCACTTCCTTACCTAACTCTCCACTGCCCAAGAGCAGTGCCTTCACGCCCACGGGCGTACATACCGATCCTATTTGTGCCATAAGTGAAATTTTGTACAAACTTACTACAATTTTTCGGATTGTATCATAAAATCACTAACTTTGTGAAGCACTAAAGTTGTTAAAAAGTATGTTGCAATATATTCTCACACCCTCCGACAAGTACTCCATAGCCGAGCAGGCACAGATGGCTATAGAGGGCGGCTGCGGCTGGATCATCCTCAGTCTCGGCGACTTATCCGACGAGGAAGCACGCACGGCCCTCGTGCCCGACGTGGTGGAAATGTGCCGCCAGGCAGGTGTATTCCTTACAATATGCGACCGTCCCAAACTCGCTCGCGAACTCGGGCTGCACGGCGTACACATCTCGACGGCGTTTGCCACTGCACATCCCGACATGACGCCGGCCGCTCTGCGCGACACCCTCGGTCCGGAAGCTGTCATCGGTGTGGAGACTGCCGATGCCTCGGCTGTGCCGACACTCACTGCAGCCGACATCGACTATGTATGCACGCCGGCAACATTCTGCGAATCCGAGCGGCGCACATTTGTCAATGCGGTACGTGACTCCGGAGCCAAGATGCCCGTAGTGGTGCAGGGTGACATCACGGTCGACAACGCCGCCGCCCTACTCGCCGAAGGCTTCAGTGCCTTGGCCGCGAGCGACTTCATCACAGAAGCCGACGACCCGGTGGAGGCCACAAGAGAAATATTGCAGAAGATAGGACAATAATTCCGCAATGAATCTGCGCAGCACATTGCTCCGAGCCGTCGTCCCGGCGCTGATAGGCGTCGGAGTAGTGGTGTGGCTGTTTCTCGACGATTTCAACCCGCGAGCATGGCAACTGCTGTCGTTCAATTGGCACACGGTGGCGGCGCTCGCAGCCGCGGTAATCTTCGTACTGGGTCGCGACTTCGGACTGGCATGGCGCTTCAAGACCATTACCGACGGCGACCTGTCGTGGCGCCGTGCGTTCCGCGTAGATATAATGTGTGCGTTCACATCGGCCATCACGCCGTCGGCCGTCGGTGGCAGCGCCTTGGCCATATTTTATCTCAATCGCGAAGGCGTGTCGGTGGGCAAAGCCACTACACTGACGCTCACCACACTACTGCTCGACGAACTTTTCTTCGTCGTCTTCTGCCCGCTGCTCGTACTGCTGTTGCCGCTCGACCAACTGTTCGGCGCCACGGCCGACAATGCGTTGCTGCACAGCATCCGCGTAGTGTTTTGGCTCGTCTATGCCGGCATTGTGGCATGGACGGCAATACTGTTTACAGGCATCATAGCCCGACCCGATTGGCTCGAACGAGCCGTCAACCGACTATTTTCCATCCGCTTGCTGCGACGCTGGCAGCGCGGCGCGGCCGAGATGACGGGGAATATGCGTGCCACATCGGCATGGGTGCGCACACGCTCGCATCGCTGGTGGCTCAACGTGTTCGGAGCCACCACGCTGTCATGGTTTTCGCGCTATCTGGTGGTCAACGCCATATTCTGGGGACTGGTGCCCGACGCTTCGCCGATATTGGTGTTCGGCCGCCAATTTGTGGTGTGGGTGGTGCTGATGATAAGCCCCACCCCCGGCGGCAGCGGTGTCAGCGAATGGCTGTTCACCAACTACTACGGCGACCTGATCGGCAACGTGTCGGTAGCTCTGGTGATTGCCACGGTGTGGCGACTGCTCAGCTACTACCTCTATCTCTTTGCCGGCGCAGTGCTTGCCCCGTCGTATTTCAGAAGTAAAAAATCAACATCCGATAATTCAGAGAAGTTATGAAACGTCAATTGTTGAACATCCTGCTAATCATCTTCGCCGGCATCGCCGCTATGGCATCGCCGCGCGTGTATATGCTCACCATCGACGACGAAATCGACGCCACGGCCTGGCAGCACACCCGCCGCGCCGTCGACGAAGCTTGCGCCAACGGCCGCTACGACCTCTTTCTGCTGCGGCTCAACACCTACGGCGGCGCAGTCGATATGGCCGATTCGATTCATACCGCATTGATGACGCTCCGCATCCCCACCGTAGCATTTATCGACCACAATGCCGCCTCGGCCGGGGCGCTCATCGCTCTGTCGTGCGACACCGTGTACATGACACCGGGCGCAATTATGGGCGCAGCCACGGTGGTGGGCGCCGACGGCGAACCGATGCCGCAGAAGTATCAAAGCTATTGGAGTTCGATAATGCGTGCCACAGCGATGAACCACGGCAAGGTCATCGCTCCCGGCGACAGCGTTGAGCGTTGGCGCCGCGACCCCGACCTGGCGCAATCGATGGTCGACCCGACCAAGGCCGTGTCGCTTACAGCCACGGAAGCACTGCGCCGTGGCATGTCGGACGGCATCCTCACCGACGTCCCGTCCGTTCTGTCGGCTCTGAAGCTCGACGGCGCGGAAATCACGACGTTCAGTCCCACATTTTCCGACAACTTCCTCGGCTTCATCGCTTCGGCAGGAGTGCGGGCGATACTCATAATGCTCATCATCGGCGGCCTGTATATGGAGATGCACACTCCGGGCCTGGGCTTCGCCGGAGCAGTGGCCACGATTGCGGCCGTGCTCTACTTCCTGCCCGTGATAATGGGCGGCCATCCGGCTTCATGGATTCTCATAGCATTCGTGGCCGGCGTGGTGCTGCTTGCACTTGAAATATTCGTTATACCGGGCTTCGGCATCGCCGGAGTATCGGGCATTCTGGCAATCATCGCATCGCTGATGGGCGTGATGATGAGTCCGTCGGTTGTCGCAGGCGCCGAGGTGATGTCGCTGCTTCAGGCATTCGGCATTCTATCTATCGGTGTGCTGCTGGCTATTGCGGCAGCCTGGTATCTGACATCCAAACACGGGCCGAAGTGCCTGCGCCGAGTGGCTTCGCTCAGCCGCGAACAGCGCATCGACGACGGCTATATCGGTGTGGATATGACGGCGGCCGCAATGGTGGGGTGCACAGGCAAGGCTGTCACCGACCTGCGCCCGGCCGGCAAGGTCGACATCAACGGAACAATCTACGATGCGACTTCGACACGCGACTTCATACCGGCAGGCAGCACTGTGAAGGTGGTGCGCTACGAAGCCGCTCAAATCTATGTAGAACAATGAAATTTATAGGCATAATACCCGCCCGCTACGCCTCGACGCGCTTCCCGGGCAAACCGCTCGCCAAGCTCGGCGACAAGACTATGATAGAACGCGTGTACCGACAGGCGTCGCTCGCACTCGACGATGTGATCGTCGCCACTGACGACAGTCGCATATACGATGCCGTGAAGGCATTCGGCGGACGCGTGGAGATGACACGCGCCGACCACCCCAGCGGCACCGACCGCGTCTATGAAGCATACGTCAACAGCGGCAGCGATGCCGATGCGGTCATCAACATCCAGGGCGACGAACCGTTTATCGATCCGAAGCAAATCGAAGCGCTCAAGCACTGCTTCGACATTGACGGCACCGATATTGCCACACTGATTCGCCGCTTCGACACGTCACGCGGATTTGAAGCGCTGGCCGACCCTAACACACCCAAGGTGGTGACCGACGGCCGCGGCCGCGCCCTCTACTTCTCGCGCAGCGTCATCCCCTATGTGCGTTCGGCCGAGCAGGCCGAATGGCCCGAGAAGTCAACATATTATACCCACGTGGGCATATATGCCTATCGCGCTGAGGTACTTGCCGAGTTGGTGAAACTCGAACGCTCACCGCTCGAAATCGCCGAATCGCTCGAACAACTGCGTTGGCTTCAGGGCGGCTACTCCATTCAGACAGCAGAGACCGACTGCCCGACAATCGGCATCGACACTCCCGACGACCTCCGACAGGCTATCGACTACCTCAATTCGCTCGGCCGATGACAGCACCCGATCGCAAGCACGCTCCCGCCGTGCACAATTTCAATCAGCCGAGCCTCATAGCGGAGCAATCGGAAACGCTCGCCAACGGCGTGGAGTTTCACACGCTCATCGCCGGCGAACAACCGCTGCTGCGCCTGAGCCTGCTGTGGGAAGGCGGCTGCTACGACACCGACATGCAGTGCCTGCCGTCGTTCTTCGTAGAGGCAATGCGCGAGGGCACTGACCGATACAGCGGCGCGGAGATTGCCGACATCATCGACTTCAACGGTGCTCGCCTCACCACACGCACTTCCGACCACTATTCGGGCATCGACCTGCTCGGCCTCAGCGACCGCTTCGAGGCCATGCTGCCGGTGCTGCATTCGATAATCACCGCACCGACATTTGCCGACCGCGCCGTGGATATGATTGCCCGCAAGGCGTCGGCCAACCGCGCCACTATGCAGCATCGCGTGGCATGGCGAGCGTCGAAGGCTCTGTACAAGCGGCTGCGCGGCGCCGACCACCCGGCTTCGATTGTCGAGACGCCCGAGCAACTGGCAACCGTGTCGCCCGAGACGGTGGCCGCCGCCCATCGCTCGATTGTCGGCGGCGGACGTCTGCACGCATTCCTTGCCGGACGATGCTCCGACGAGGTGCTCGCGGCAGTAAGAAAGTTTTTGGAATCGCTGCCGTGCGGCGACAAGTCGATCGTTCACTACATTCCGTTCGAGGCTGAAGAGCCGCAGGCATCAGTCGACGTTGTAGCCGACGCACAGCAATCGGCCGTATCGCTCGGTATGCCGACAATCAAC
>CALKKU010000066.1 GCA_937995285.1 uncultured Bacteroidales bacterium
TCATAGACGCGGCCGCTCCAAGTCTTCTCCTCGTTGAGGGCGATATCTTCGAATGTGGCATTTTCTTTCACGCCGTACACTACGACTTCGGCATAGGCATTGGCCGATTCGGTCTCGTTGGAAACGACGAGGTGATATACTTCGGGGCGTGTCGGAGTTGCTGTGAGCGATTCGCTGCTGCCTATAACTTCACCGTCGCGGTTGGTCCATTGGTAAGTAAACGGACCGTTGCCTTCGAGTTGGTCGATGGTGAGTGTGATGCTCTCGCCGAGGTTGATCGGTTCAAATTCATTGAGCGTCACTGACAGTTCGGCGCGTGTCGGCATCACTGCCGCGCCGCATACTGCGGCTGCAAATGCAATTCGTGTAAAATTATTCATAGGCACAAATAAACTGTACTTAAAGGGTTAAACAAAAAAATGCCTCGCATTTTCGAGATGCGGGGCGCGAGTATGGACATAAATATGTGGGCAATGCGAATTGCCCGATACTCACAGCCCATCTTCCCGCAGGCTTGATTGTATGTTGCAATGGCAGGTCTTCTGACTTGTCTCGGCCGAACCGTCTTCCCGGTCGCAGATGACCAGTGACATATTGGCGCGGCTTGTTTGAGAGACTTACAGCAGCGGGTACTGTCCCGGATTTGCACCGGATTCCCTTTTACTTCCGCCTGTGGAGCGGAACCATTTACAGCGCAAAGTTACGCTATATTTTTCAATAGAACAAATTCCTCGGTTGATATGTTATTGAAGTGAAATAAATTTGCACCGATTTACGTTGATATAATATGGAACACAGTAAACGCAATCTTGTAATTATCGGCGGCGGATTTGCCGGGCTTGAAGTGGCCAAGCGAGTAGACAAGCGCCGTTGGAATGTCAGAATAATCGATCGCAACAATTATCACAGTTTCGCCCCGCTGTTTTATCAGGTGGCCTCGTCGGCGCTCGAACCGGCAAGTGTCACATTCCCGCTGCGTCGCGAAGTGCGCCGCCACAATGTGCGCGGATGCTATTTCGATATGGGCACGGTCACCGGTATCGATGTGGTGAACAAGGTGGTGCACACCGACAGCGAGGATGTGGCATACGACGATGTGGTGATTGCCGCCGGCACGGTCAACAATTTCTTTGGTATGGAAGGCCTTGACCGACGGGTTTACACGCTCAAGAGTGTCGGTGAAGCTATCCGTTGTCGCAATGCCATTCTCGGCAGCCTCGAACGTGCCGCCGTGTGTCGCAACGAAGCCGAACGGCGTGCGTTGCTCACTTTCGTCGTGGTGGGTGGCGGTCCTGCCGGAGTTGAGATTGCCGGAGCGCTCGGCGAGATGAAGCGTTATGTCATCAAGCGCGACTATCCGCGTATATCGCCCGACGAGGTGCGCGTGGTGCTGTGTGAAGGCGGCGACCGGGTGCTTGCGGCGATGTCGGAGCAGTCGTCGGTCGATGCGCGGCGCGACCTCGAACATCTTCTTGTGGAGGTGCGAACGGGCGCTCGGATGCAATCCTACGACGGCCGCACGATGGCGTTTGCCGACGGCTCTACGATTGAATCGGAAGTGGTGATATGGACTGCCGGCGTTGTCGGCGCATCGATCCCGCTCGTCGGTACGGATGTGAAGCAAGGACGCGGCGGTCGCTTTGAGGTGGATGAATATAACCAAGTCATAGGCGTTGACAACGTGTATGCTATCGGTGACATCTGCCGCCATGTCGATGAGGAATATCCTGCGGGTTGTCCGCAGATGGCTCGCCCGGCCATAGAGCAGGGCAAGCGGTTAGCTAAAAACCTTAACGATCCGTTGCGCCGTCGCCCGTTCCGCTATCGCAGTCGCGGCGTAATGGCTACAATCGGCCGCAACAGTGCCGTAGTCGATATAGGCTCGCTCCACTTCGGCGGCTGGTTTGCGTGGATCACGTGGATGGGCGTTCACCTGATGTCGCTGCTCGGTATGCGCAACAAGGCCGTGGTGATGCTCAACTGGATATGGAGTTATTGGGGATATTCGACATCATTACGACTTCTTCTTCGCCCCGAACGCCTGCCCGATGAGAAGAAGTAGGGTGGCTATATCAAGTCTCCGATTACTTTTGAAATTAAATCCGGTTCGAAGCCTCGGGCGGCGGCGAAGCGGAATAGCCGCACGCGGTTTTCGTACGACGTCTGGTCGTCCATCGTGCGTCGCTTGGCGGCTATGAGCGATTGCAACTTGGCTTCGTAGCGGCTGTTGTCGAGTGCTGCGAGCGCTTCGGCTATATCGGTGCGGCCGACGCCTTTCGTCGCGAGCGACACGGCAATCTTGCGGCGTCCCCAGCCGGCATATTCCATCTTGTCGCGAGCGTAGGCTCGGGCAAAGCGGGCGTCGTCGATGAAACGGCGGTCGATGAGCGAGTCGATAAGTTCATCGTGCCGGTCAGTAGGCAGTTTCCACAGGTATAGTTTGTGGCGTATCTCGCCCGAGGAGTGCTCGGCGCGTGCGCAGAGTTCTTCGGCACGGGCGAGAGCCTGTTCGTATGTTATAGGTGTGGATGGTCTCATCGTTGAAGCGTGCAGCGAGCGAAGCGTTTGCGCCCGAGGTAGTCGGGCAGAATGTCTATATCGGTATAGCCATCATCGGCGAGCATTGTGGCGAGGCTGTCGGCTGTGAGCGGGTTGATTTCAAAGTACAGGCGACCGCCGTCGTTCAATGTCGCGCGGCCGATGTGCGCAATGGCTCGGTAGAACACGAGCGGGTCGTCATCGCTTACAAAGAGTGCCGTGTCAGGTTCATAATCGAGAACGTGAGCCTCCATGTCGGCGCTTTCGCTGCGCTTGATATACGGCGGGTTGCTCACGATGAAATCGTAGCGAGAGAAACTGTCGGCTGTGGCATTGAGAATGTCGCACAGGTGAAAATCAATTTTGACGCCGAGACGTCGGGCATTGGCTGTGGCCGTGTCGAGGGCGCCTTGCGATATGTCTATGGCTTCAACGCGGGCAAACGGCAGTGCACGAGCCAAGGCAATGGCTATGCAGCCCGAACCGGTGCCGACATCGAGCAGTGACAGGTCGCTGCGGCCTCGGTAGTCGTCGCAGATGAGGTCGACAAGCCCTGCCGTCTCGGGACGCGGAATGAGTGTGAAGCGGTTCACATCCAAATCTATACCCATAAAGCGGGCACGGCCTATGACGTACTGTGCCGGCTCGCCTGCTATGATGCGTGCGACCATCGAATTGATGTG
Organism: uncultured Bacteroidales bacterium; assembly: GCA_937995285.1. Lineage (GTDB taxonomy): Bacteria > Bacteroidota > Bacteroidia > Bacteroidales > Muribaculaceae > CAG-873. The sequence goes on from CALKKU010000066.1 coordinate 3,222, forward strand.
CTCCACCGTTTCCGGTTCGAGCGAGCGGTCGCCGTGAACGAGCAAGTCGGTAGTCGACGCGCCGATGACGTCTTCGAGCAGCAGCCGCGCCACGGCCCGGCCCTCGCGAGCACCGAGCGATCGGCTCAGTGCCGCAGCCATCGACCGATTAAGACCTTCGAGGGTCATTTCTTCGAATCGACTTCGGTATCCGTATCGTCGTCGAGCGGTTCAACGCCGTATTCAAAGTCGTAGTCGACATTGTCGTCTTCCTCGTCGTCGCCGTCAAATTCGATATCTTCGCCCCAGGCCTCGCTGCTGATTTGCTGCAAGTCCTCGCCTTCAAATTCTTCGTCGTCATCGTCGGTACGGGTGTACTCGAAGATGAAGTTATCTTCTTCGCTGACGCGGTGACGCTCGTCGAGCGGACCGTGGGTTATGTCGACGGTGGCGAGGCGGTTGGAGTCGTCGGTGACGGCACGCCACAGCACATCTTTCAGTTCGGTGATACCCTGGCCTGTGACTGCTGATATGAATACGTAGGGAATGCCCTCGGGCAGTGTCTTGGTGATTTCCTCCATCAGTTCTTCGTCGAGCATATCACTCTTGGAGATGGCGAGTACACGGTGCTTGTCGAGCAGCTGCGGATTGAATTGCGCGAGTTCGTTGAGCAGAATTTCGTATTCGCGGGCAATGTCGTCAGCATCGGCCGGAACCATAAAGAGCAGCACGGCATTGCGCTCGATGTGGCGCAGGAAACGCAGGCCGAGGCCCTTGCCTTCGCTCGCACCCTCGATGATGCCGGGGATGTCGGCCATGACGAACGAGCGGTTGTCGCGATAGCTGACGATGCCGAGCTGCGGCTCCATAGTGGTGAACGGGTAGTCGGCAATCTTGGGACGTGCGGCAGATACGGATGACAGCAAAGTAGACTTGCCGGCATTGGGGAAGCCTACGAGGCCTACGTCGGCGAGCACTTTCAGTTCGAGCACTATCGACTTTTCGATGGCCGGTTCGCCGGGCTGGGCGTAGCGCGGAGTGCGGTTGGTGGCCGACTTGAAGTGCCAATTGCCGAGGCCGCCGCGACCGCCGCGGAGCAGTTTCACTTCCTGACCGTCGTAGGTGACTTCGGTGAGGTATTCACCCGTTTCGGCGTCGAATACCACGGTGCCGCAAGGTACTTCCACGATAACATCCTCGCCGTCCTTGCCGAACGAGCGACCGCCCGAACCGCTCTCGCCGTTGCCGGCGAATATGTGGCGGCGATATTTCAGCGGCAGCAGTGTCCACATGTGGGCATTGCCGCGCAGAATGATGTGGCCGCCGCGGCCGCCGTCGCCGCCGTCGGGCCCGCCCTTGGGTACATATTTGGCGCGATAGAAGTGGCGCGAGCCGGCGCCGCCCTTGCCCGAGCGGCAAAGTATCTTTACGTAGTCGATGAAATTGGAATCAGCCATATAAGGTGTTATGAGTTCGTTAAATTTTTGTGGTGGCGCATCAGTTCGGTCGCTTGCTTGAAGTCGACGGGCGAACCGACGTCGATCCATGTGCCCTTTATCGGGTAGTAGGCCACGCGGGCGCCGTCGGCCATAATCTGTTCGAGCAAGTCGGTGGCGTCGACGCGTTTGTCGGCCGGAAGGCCGCGCAGCAGTCGGTTGTTGAATATGTATATGCCGGCGTTGGCGTAGTAGGAGTACGAGGGCTTTTCCTCTATGCCTGTGACGCGTTCGCCGTTGAGTGTCAGAATGGCGTAGGGTACGGATATCTGGTAAGGAATGACGGCGATAGTGGCGTCGGCTCCCGACGATTTGTGTTTGAGGTAGAGTTCCTCGAAGGAAATGGTGGTGAGCAGGTCGGAGTTCATCACTATGGTGTTGCCTTCGGCCGGAATGTCGGCCAGACGGGCTGCTCCGATGGTGCCGAGCGGCTGCTCTTCCTTGACGCACTTCACCTGTACGCCGGCAACGGGCGCGGCAAAGTGCTCCTCGATTTTCTCGGCGAGATAGCGTGTGGTGACGGTGATGTCGCTCACGCCGACGGCTGCAAGCGCTTCGATGTTGTAGTCGATGATGGCCTTGCCCTCGATTTCGAGCAGGGGCTTGGGGGTGGTGAGAGTGAGCGGACGCAGGCGTTCGCCCATACCGCCGGCCATCAGTATGGCGCCGAGCGGCAGACGAGTGCGCGTTGTGTTGAGGTCAATGATTTCGGCCAACGAGCCGTCGGCATTCAGACGCGGCACGAGTTTGATGCCGCGATTGCGGCAGTCGCGCAGAAATTCCACGTTGTCGCCGTCGGCGGTGACGGCGCGGAACGATGTACATGCCGCTTCGCTCACCGGCGATTGCAGCGACAGTCCGCGCAGCAGTCCGCGGCGGATGTCACCGTCGGTGAGGCTGCCGATGACACGGTTGCCGTCGTCGGTGACGAACAGAGTCATCGCCGAGCCGGGCAGGTCGTTGAGCCGCTCAAGGGCTTGCAGCAGTGTCGCTGATGATGATATGATGTTGCCTTTCATATTCTTGTTAACGGACGAAATGCGTTATTGTTGTTGGGCGATGAATGCTTCGGCCACGAGCCAGTCGAACGGTGTGTCGAGATCGATGCTGCGCAGTCGCGGCATCTCGAACGGCACGCGGCGCGGAAATGCTCCGAGTGCCATGGCTCGAATCGACACCGGATTGATGACATATACCGCGCCATTGTATTCCCAAGCCTTGGGCACATCCTGGCGGCGTGTGTACAGCCCGTCGCCTTTCGATATATGCAGGTAGCCGCTTTCGGGGTCGGTCTCGAAGCAGTTGTAGTAGGGATTGGATGCGGCCTCTACAACCGATACCACCATATCGACATCAGGTGTATAGAGCGCTTCGGCACTGAGAATATCCTCGGCGGTGCGGAACGGCGATGTAGGCTGCAGCAGCACCACGCAGTCGTAGTCGATGCCCGTGCGGTCGGCATAGTCCATTGCGTCGATAATCACTTCGCGGCTGCCGGCCGTGTCGGTGGCCAAGGCTGCCGGCCGGCGGTACTTGATCGGCAGGCTGAGGCTGCGAGCCGTTTCGGCGATGGCATCATCGTCTGTGGAGAGGATTATGTGAGCATCGTCGGCACCCGCACGGCGAGCCGCATCGATAGAGTAGGCGATGAGCGGACGTCCGCCGAGAGGCTTTATGTTCTTGTGCGGAATGCCTTTGCTGCCGCCGCGGGCCGGGATTATGTAGAGCGGTTTCATATATTCTCAGGCATGTATGGAAGATCGTAGAACTGTTTGGGCGGAATCGGCCGGTCGGCCATAAACCGCAGTATGGTGTCGGCCATAACGGTCGGCGTGTCCTCGCGGGCGTACGGATTGTCGCATGCGGCCGACAATTGCTGATGTTCGGCCGACAAAGCCCGCTCAATCGCGGCGGCGATGTTGTCGGCGCCGTCGTCGCAGTGGATGACCGACGCTGCCGCCACGCGACCTTGCTGCCGTGGACCGATGTCGACGGTAGGCGTGCCGGTTGACGGTACTTCCACCACGCCGCTCGACGAGTTGCCGATAACCACGCGTGCGGCCTTGACTGCCGCCAGGTAGCGGCGCATGCCGAGCGACTTCACCAATGTGACGCGGTCGCTGTGTGTCTCGGCGTAGCGTTGCAGCATATCGATGAGTTGCTGCGAGCGGGCGTCGTTGTTGGGGTAGGTGATGATGCAGTGCAAGTCGGCGAAGCGGTCGAGTGCATCGAGCATGGCTTGCATACGCACTGCCGGCGATTCGTCGTCGAGTGTCACCGGGTGGTAGGTGACGACGGCCAACGGCACATTCGGCTCGATGCCGAGTTCTGCGCGGAGCGCGTCCTCGGTCGGCAGCGGCTGATGCATGGCATTCCACACGCCGAGAGCACCGCAGTTGACCACTGCCGTCGGCTGCTCGCCCATCTGTATGACGCGGCGGCGATACACTTCGGTGGCGGTGAGGTGGAGCGCCGAGAGTTTGGTGATGGCATGGCGCAGGCAGTCGTCGACGGCGCCGAGTGTTACTTCACCTCCCGATATGTGCACTATGGGCAGGCGCATAACGGCTGCCACGGAGGCAACCGACAGCATCTCGTAGCGGTCGCCGAGGATTATCACGGCGTCGGGTGCGAGGCTGCTGAAGGCGTCGGCCATTCCGGCCGCACACGTCGCCATAGCTCGGGCACGCGATGCTTCGCTGTCGTCGGCGATGTCGAGCGGCACGCGGGCATCGACCGAGAAGCCGTCGGCAATGATTTCATCGACCGTGTAGCCGTACCGTTCCGTCAGGTGCATATTGGTGGCCACTATCTGCAACTGTACTTTCGGACGGCGACGCAGTTCGGCGGCCAAGGGCGACAACAGCCCCCAGTCGGCACGCGTGCTCGTGACGATGCACAGTTTCAGAAGTCGGTTGTCGGTCATTGCGTCGGATTACATTACGTTGAGTACCTGCTCCTTGATTTGTTCGAGGATGTCTTTCATCTTCACCACGATACGCTGCATATCGGCCTGATTGCTCTTCGAGCCGAGGGTGTTGATTTCGCGGCCCATTTCCTGAGCGATGAAGCCGAGTTTCTTGCCCTGACCCGGTTCGCCGGCCATGGTTTCGAGGAAGTAACGCAGGTGTTGCGACAGACGCTGGCGCTCTTCGTTCACGTCGAGTTTTTCGATGTAGAATATCATTTCCTGTTCGAGACGCCCCTTGTCGTATTCGACGGTCGAAATCTTGGCGAGGCCTTCTTCGATGCGCTGGCGGATGTGAGGCACGCGTTCGGCTTCGAACGGTTCGATCTCTTTGAGCAGTGCGCCGATGGCTTCGATGCGTGTGGCGAAGAACGATTCCAGTCGCAGACCTTCGGCGCGACGGTGCTCGGTGAGCGCCTGCAATGCCTGCTGTGCGGTGGACATCAGTGTTCCTTTAAGGCTGTCATCGGGTTCTTCGGCGCCGTCGTTCACCACTACGTCGGGGAAGCGCAAGAGCACCGAGTACCAATCGGTCGGCGCGGCGATACCGAGAGCCTCGGCGGCTTCTTCGATATTTTTCTTGTAGCCGGCCATTGCCGGGATGTTGAGCTTCACAGCCGCTGGCGCGCCGGCAAGCGCTTCGCAGTTGACTACCAAGTCCACCTTGCCGCGTTGCAACTCACGTGCCACGAGGTTGCGGAGGTCGATTTCAAGGCTGCGAAAGATTGAAGGTGTGCGAGCCGTGAGGTCGAGTTGCTTGGAATTGAGCGACTTGACTTCGACGGTGATTTTTTTGCATTGTGCTTCGGCTGATGCTTTTCCGAAGCCTGTCATTGATAGTAGCATAGATTTTACAATTAAAATACGGGCAAAGCCCTATGCAACTGCATAATTGATGCAAATTTAACAAAAATCCGCGACAAATCAGTGTGATTTGTGATGTCGAAAGGCGGATAACGTATCAATCGATGTTGGAAAAGGTTAACTATCATTAAATCGACGGTGGCGACTTAAACCTTTGCCCCTGTTAAAGTGTCAATAAGACAAAACGATTAAATAGCGAACAATTATAACTTCAAAAACGCTTAAAGTAAAGAACTCCCATTCTCCTCTCTCTTGGGGCGTGTCGCCGTCGGCGATGCGCCCTAAATTATTTTTGTAATAATGGTATCTTTATCGTGAATTGCGGTAATGCGTCTTTGCGATATTTACACTAACTTTGTAGCATCGAATAGAATATCAAAACAAGCTACACTATATGAAACTGATTAAGGATACAGAATTCGGCGGCGAACGCCCGCTGTTTGCTTCACACGACCTCCATATCGACCACGTTGTCATTCGTGCCGGCGAATCGGCCATCAAGGAATGCAGCAACATCAAGGCCACGGATTGCACCTTTGAGGGCAACTATCCGTTTTGGCACGTCCACGGCTTCGAAATCGACCGTTGCTTCTTCGACGTGGGCGGCCGCTCGGCTTTGTGGTATTCCGATCACCTGCGTATGCGCGACACTCGCATCGATGCGCCCAAGATGTTCCGCGAGATGAGCGATATCGACATCGAGCGTGTGGTGATGAACGATGCCGATGAGGTGTTCTGGCGCTGTCGCGATATTCGCATCAAGGACCTTACGCTCCACGGCGGTACATATCCCTTTATGCTGAGCGAGAATATCGAGGTCGACGGCCTGGTGAGCGACAGCAAGTATGTGTTCCAATACGTGAAGAATGTGGTCGTCCGCAACGCCCGCATCACCACCAAGGACGCTTTTTGGGAAGTGGAGAATGTCACCATCTACGATTCCGAACTCAACGGCGAATATCTCGGCTGGCATTCGCGCAACCTGCGCTTGGTCAACTGCCATATTACCGGCGAGCAGCCGCTGTGCTATGCTCACGACCTCGTGCTGGAGAACTGCACGTTCGGCCCCGACTGCGACCGTGCATTTGAATACAGCACCGTCAAGGCCGACATCCGTGGTGCCATCACCAATATCAAGAACCCGACCTCGGGACATATCGTCGCCGACAGCATCGGCTCAATCACCCTCGACGAGAACATCAAATCCCCCGCCGATTGCATTATAGAAGAACGGAAATAAATAAAATTGGGAACGTTCGTAAATACGAAAATTCCCGCAGATCTCACAGATTTACACAGATTTATTTGTGTATTTTGTAGCGGCATACCTGTGGTATGCCTGCTATGTACGCGATAAGGTTTGTATGGCGTTTTTACCGTTAAGGGGGCTGTGTCGTAATTACGTATTACGGCGCAGCCTCTGATTTTTAAGGTCTGAG
>CALKKU010000067.1 GCA_937995285.1 uncultured Bacteroidales bacterium
TTATAAAATTTATAAATTTTATAAATCCTTATTTCCGATCACAAACCGGTCTTATCCCAACGATACAGGCGGTCGCTGGGGCGGATTTTACCCGGGACGGGAATCGAGAAAGCGTCGCCCTTGACGGCCTTCTCGACCGAATGACAATCAACCTGAATATCGTCGACTGTAATCATCATAGCCCCCGTCGTCGGACCGGTGATGATAATCTCGTCACCGACGTGCAGTTCACCGGCTTCCATAACAAACTCTCCTACTCCGAGCTTTGAGAAGTACTTCACACCCTTGGCAACATAGTGCTTCACACGCGTCGCCGACGAACCGTACTTCGACGACCATTCACCGAGACGCTGGCCGAGATAATAGCCGTTCCAAAATCCGCGATTGAAGATGCGGCTCAGACGTTCATTCCAACCGGCGATAAGTTCATCGCAGTACGTGCCGTCGCACAGCGCCTGCAACGCTTCGCTGTAGCAACGCACTGCCGTAGCCACATACTCCGGACCGCGGGCGCGACCTTCAATCTTGAATACCGATACTCCGGCATCCACCATCTTGTTGAGGAAGTGGATGGTCTTGAGATCCTTGGGCGACATTATATATTTATTGTCGATTTCGAGTTCGTCGCCCGTTTCAAGATCGGTCACACGGTAGCCGCGACGGCATATCTGTGTGCAACTGCCGCGGTTGGCACTCGAATTCATCTCGTGCAGGCTCAGGTAGCACTTGCCGCTCACAGCCATACACAGAGCTCCGTGGCAGAACATTTCGATACGTACCAACTCGCCGCGCGGGCCGCGAATATCGTCGCGAATGATGGCCTCGTGGATAGCCTTGACCTTATCGAGCGACAGCTCGCGGGCAAGCACCACCACGTCGGCCCACTGCGCATAGAAGCGCACGGCCTCGATATTGGATATGTTGCACTGCGTGGATATATGCACCTCAACGCCGCGGCTGCGGGCGTAGAGTATGGCCGCAATGTCGCTCGCTATGATCGCCGATATGCCGCTGCCGGCCACAGCGTCGATAATCGAGCGCATCTTGTCCATATCTTCGTCGTACATTATGGTGTTGACGGTCAGGTAACTCTTCACGCCGTTGCGGTCGCAGATGTCGGCAATGTTGCGCAGGTCATCGAGTGTGAAGTTGGCACTCGAACGCGCACGCATATTCAATCCTTCCACGCCGAAGTATACGGCATTGGTTCCGGCATCTATGGCGGCAGCCAGCGAATCGTAGCTGCCGACAGGTGCCATTATTTCAAACTCGTTTCGTGTCATTGAGTAAGTGTAAGTGTTATTATACACCAAAACCCGACAATTCTATCGCAGGAACTGTCAGGTAGTGATGATGCGGTTTGTTGATTCGCGATTGTTACTCTGCGGCAGGAGCTTCGGCAGTTTCAGCGGAAGCTTCGGTTGCTGCTGCGGGAGCGGCAGGTGCTTCTTCCTTGGCAGCGGGAGTGCCGAACTGGTTGCCGGTGGGCATTGCGGGCTGCTCGGCTACCTCGGTACGGGGAGCTGCCTCCTGGCCCTTCTTGGGCAGTGTGTAAGCAGATGCGATCGAGAGCAATACGAGTACTGCTGCCAGTGTCCAAGTGGCTTTTTCGAGGAAACTGTTGGTCTGACGTACACCCATCACTGAACCGGCACCGCCGAGCTGCGACGACAGGCCGCCGCCCTTCGATTTCTGAATCAATACGATGCCCATGAGGAGCACGGCTACAATCACGGTCAATACAATAATTACAACGTGCATGTTCGAGTAGTTATATTTAGTATTTTATTTATTTTTATGTTGTCTGCTTCGCCAAATGTTGCTGATTTATCATCAGTTTCTTGAGGAAACGCAATTGGTCTGCAAAGTAAACACTTTTTTCCGGATAATTCAAATTTAAATTGCTAATAATTTCATAGGCACGGTCGTAGCGTCCCTGTTTGATGAAAATCTTGGCAAGACTCTCGCTCAGCGACGACGACTGCGACGGCGCGGGCTCTTTGCGATGCTCAACCGTGGCCGGTTCAGGCTTGGCAGGCACCGATGCTTGCGGCGACGGCATCTCTACCGGCACAGCATCCGATTCGCCGTGCTCGGCAGTGGTCTTGGCTACCGGATTTGATGCGAGGAAGGCATCGATGAGAGCATCCTGGCTGCCGGCCGGTTGCTGCGGGCGCGGCGAAGAGGCATCGTCGCGGGCCAACTGCTCGGCATAGTCGGGCACGGGGTTGAATATCATCCGTTCGAGCAGGGCATCCTCCTCGGGCGACTGATGACCGTAGGCTTCGAGGAAGGTGTCGATGGCATTCTCGGTCGTAGGCTTTTTTACAGCCGGCTCGGCAGGATAGAAGTGGGCGAATTGCATGCCCGACGGATCTATGAGATTTATCAGCGCAGTGCGATCGCCACCTGTCAGTGCCACGCGCGTCTGCAATGCAGCGCGTTCCTCGGCGCTCAGGAGGCTGTCGGCACGGCTCAGCAGCAATGCCGGCGCCAATGCGCTCGCCGGATAGTCGTGGCTGATGCGGCGCAGTGTCATCACCTCATCGTCGGTAAGCGGTTCGGTCGACCGCGCAGCCTTTATAATCAATTCTTTGTAATTCTCCATAATCGGGCGTTTACCAGTTACCGAGGGTGGCGTTGAATATCAGTTCCACAAGTTCCTTGGAAATCTGCTGACACAGATCGTCCTGCACGTCGGTGAGCATCAGCGATGCATCGAAGTCGCGATAGGCCGAGAACGTTTGGTCTATATCGTTTTTATCGTTCTTGGTATCGGTGTACTTCACGCGCACGGTGATTGTGAGGCGTGTCTGCGATGCGAAGGCATTCTCGGTCACGGCCTGAGGCGTCAGCGCATAGCCCGTAATCTCGCCTTCGAGTTGGATATCCGAAGCGCCGTCGGTGGTCTGCAAGCGAGTGTTGCGCTGCACGTAGTCGAGCAGTTCATTCTCAAATGTCTGCTGCAACGGCGGATATACCAGCGCAGCGCGAATCGGGAAGTCCGATACGTGGATCGTGCGATACACGGTGTAGTCGATTGCCGAGCCGTTGAACTTGTAGCTCGGCACACAGCCGCCGAGCATCGCGGCCGTCACGGCTGCCACAACAACAGCGGCTGCCGTATTGCGCAGGTGTCGTATCTTATTCCAGACCATATTCCTTGATTTTGCGATATAGCGTTCGTTGCGATATGCCGAGATCCTCGGCAGCGGCTTGGCGGCGTCCGTTGTGACGCGTCAGCGCCTGCCGGATTGCTCGCACTTCCTGCTCTTCGAGCGTGGCGGGATGCTCGGGCGACGTGCGCTCCGGTTCGGCAGTATATGTCTCGTAAGGCATATCGATGATTTCATGCGCCTCCTTATCGTTGCCTTCTATCTCCTTAAATTCCTTAAATCGGCGCAACGGCAGCGACGCTATGTCCTGCGATTCCTCGCGCACGGCTTCCGATGCCTTGCCGATGAGGTTGCTCGGCGACAGATGTTGCGACGTCGGCTGTTCGTTGCCCATACGGCGTTCGAGGTCATCGACACGCTTCTGAAGGCGCAGGATCAGGCCGAGCAGCATCTCGCGTTCCTGACTGTAAGCAGCCGAGCGGTCGGCCGGCTCGGTAGTGCCGCGTACAGCCGGAGCCATAACAGTGGCGTTAGCCGGCAGATACTTTTCGAGCACGGAGCGGGTTATCTCGCCACCGGCCTCGAACAGTGCTATCTGTTCCACTATGTTTTTGAGCTGGCGCACGTTGCCGGGCCAGCGATATGTGTTCATCGTTATACGCGCTTCGTCGCTGAATGTCACTTGCGGCAGATGCCACTTCTCGGCGAAGCCGGCAGCGAACTTGCGCGTGAGCAGCCCGATGTCGGAGCCGCGGTCGCGTAGCGGCGGTATGGGAATCTGCACTGTCGACAGGCGGTAGTAGAGGTCCTCGCGAAAGCGTCCTTCTTCCACCGCACGCACCATATCGACATTCGTGGCGGCAACGACGCGTATATTTGTCTTCTGCACCGTCGACGAACCGACCTTCAGGAACTCGCCCGTTTCGAGCACGCGCAGCAGACGTGCCTGCGTGGTGAGGGGCAATTCGGCCACCTCATCCAGGAATATCGTACCGCCGTCGGCCTCCTCAAAGTAGCCCTTGCGCGACGCCACCGCACCGGTAAACGAGCCTTTCTCGTGTCCGAAGAGTTCGGAATCGATAGTACCTTCGGGTATGGCGCCGCAGTTTACGGCAATGTATTTGGCATGCTTGCGCGGACTGTTGGCGTGGATTATCTGCGGGAAAAATTCCTTACCCGAACCGCTCTCACCGGTGACAAGTACCGACAAGTCGATAGGCGCCACGCGCAGAGCACGCTCCACAGCCGCCACAAGCACCGGAGCATTGCCAACGATGCCGAACCGCTGCTTGGCCGCCAATACGGCCGGGCTTTGTCGCGTAATATTTTCGCCTGTTATTTCCATTTGCGCATTGCGTATGTACGTTCTTTAAGAAACTCGCCGAATTCCTCCACCGAGCCGCGATGCTTCATCTGTTCCTCCACCGAGATAGGATCACCGACGCTCACGTGCAGTGTGCTGTTGCATTTGCGCCATACCTCCGACGGCAGGCGCAGCGTACGCAACTGCCAGCATACAATACCGAGGAAGTTGAACATAAACGAGTTCGAGCCGTGAAAATAGATGGGAATCACCGGCACGTTGAGCTGCTCGATGAGGCGGATTATATTGGGTTGCCATTGACGGTCGACAAGGTAGCCTTTTTTGAAAGACCACTTCGACACCGCTCCGGCGGGGAAGAATCCGATAGGCTTGCCTCGGCGCACCTGTACGATAGCCTGTTTTATGCCCTGAATCGACACGGCTTTCTTGGCCGGGTCGTCGCTCGCCGTTTGGTCCACGGCGATGAAATTGGGACGCATGGCCTTGATGTGGTTGAGAACCATATTCACCATCACCTTATACTCCGGACGGCGCGACGCTACCATATCAATGAGTGTAATGCCGTCGAGAGCACCGAACGGGTGGTTCGACACGGTGATAAACGCTCCTTCGGGCAGGTTGTTCAGCACTTCTTCGTTGTCGATGCGCACCTTGATGTTGAAGTCGTTGAGCAGGAAGCGGACGAACGGAGCACCGGGGTGGTCGAATCCGCGACTGTGGACGTCGTTCACCTTGTCGACGCGCAACCAGTGCAGCACGCGGTTCACGAGTTTCTCGTGGCCGCGAAGCTTCGGCACCATTTCCATCACGTCTTCGGCATCGAGTACTGTGCGTTTCTCCTTCTTCTCTCCAGTATTTGCTGTATTTGCGGCAGCAGCGGCCGATTGAGTATCTGACATAGTTATTTACGTATTAATCAAGATTTTTGAAATTCCGTCGGGGACATTCCCGTGAGGTGTTTGAAGTACTTGCCGAACGACGACTGAGTCGGAAAATTAAGCGCGTAGGCCACCTGCTGTATGTTCTTACCCGAGAAGCGCAGCATATTTTTGGCTTCGGTCACCACAAAGTCGTCGATCCACTGCGACGCCGACCGTCCCGTAGCCTCCTTCACCAACAGCGACAGGTATTTGGGCGAGATAAACAATTTGTCGGCATAGAACGCCACCGAACGCTCCTTGATGAAGTTGAGGTGGACAAGTCGTACGAAGTCGCGCACATAGTCGTGACGGCGACCGCTCGGCAACGCCCCCTTGGGCTTCGGCACAGCCTCGGAGAGCATACGTTTGTGAAAGAACTGCACCAACTGATAGAACATCGCCGCGATGATACTCGTCGCTATATTCTTATTGATCTGATGATTGGTATTGTCCTTGGTGTTGAGATGCAGTAATTCAAAGTATTTTTCGATCAATGCCGCCTCTTCCTCCGAAAGGTAGCCCACCGATTCCGGACGTTGTATCATCGGCGGTATCACTATCGACGACATATTAATATTGACATTCTGCAAGAACGACATATTGAAAAACAATGCCGTGGCATCGACATTGGCCGGAATCTTATCTCTGAAGTACAACACATTGCCCGGGAAGCCCATCAACAGTGCACCGGGCTTCAATGAATACGACGTGAGGTTGACCTCAACGTTAAATTCCGGACAATCCTTGAACAGAACCAACATCGTGCCGTTGAGTTTCAGCGGATTTTTCTCAAACTCATGCAACGGAGCGCCGTCGGCAATATTGCAATAGAGGTATGAGTCTTCAATCTCACTGAATATCGAGGAGAAATTTTTCAACTCAGTGGCATTACTGTATTCGATAACCTTTTCCATAAGTTCGGTTTTACTCGACAAAAGTACGACATTTTTCGCACAACAGATATATTTTCCTCCTAAATCCCCAACATTTTAGCACTTTTTACCACATAGTCGGACACGACGCTCACACTGTGCCGTGGTTCATTTCGCCAAAAATCGGGCTTTTCTTTGTCTTTAAAGAATTTTTGCCTAATTTTGGAGCGCGATTGCAAAGCGCAGTCGCGTTCCAACCTAAAAAAGAACACAATCATGGAAATGCTTGATCCCGCTTCGACTCCCGCAGGAGCCGAAAACCCCACACCCGCGAATGCGCCCGCTACCGACGCAACCGAATCTACCGTAATAGCCGAAACGACCGAATCGGTCGACACCGGCGAAACAGAGGCTCCGAGCCGCAACGCCGTCGTAGCCGCAGCCAACGAACTCCTTGCCCGCGATGCAGCCGACATCACACCTGATGACGTACGCCGCCTGCGCCAGCAGATCAACGCATTCCGCAAAAACGATACAGCCGACGGCGAAGAAGCGCCTGCTGATGAAGAACTTGACTCGCTCTTCGAGCAAATTCGCGAAAAGAAAGCCGCTCACGCCGCCGCCGTTCTTGAACAGCAGCAGGCCAACCTCGCCCGCAAGCAGGCCATCGTAGCCGAGATAATCGCCCTGGCCGAAGATACTGACAATGTCAACCGCACATTCCCCAAGTACCGCGAACTTCAGGACGAGTTCAACGCTATCGGCGATGTTCCCGCCACCTACGAGACAGCCATCTGGAAGCAATTCCAGGATGCACGCGAGCAGTACTCCGACAATCTCAAAATAAATAAGGAACTTCGCGATTACGACTTCAAGAAGAATCTCGACAGCAAGCAGTTGCTGCTCGACGAAGCCGAAACTCTCGTGGCAGAAGACGATGTAATCCTCGCCTACCGCCGCCTTCAGGAGCTCCACAACAAGTGGCGTCGCATCGGCCCGGTTGCCAAGGAAGTCCGCGAAGAAATTTGGGATAAATTCAAGACCGCATCGGCCGAAATCAACAAACGCTATCAGGCATATTTCGAGGCTCGCAAAGCACGCGAAGCCGAGAACGAAGCCGGCAAGGCAGCCCTGTGCCGCCAACTCGAAGCAATCGACCTCACCACGATCAAATCGTTCGGTGCATGGGACGAAGCCACCAAGCAAGTGATGGCCGTTCAGCAGCAGTGGCGCACATTCGGCTTCGCTTCACGCAAGATGAACAAAGCTCTGTTCGCACACTTCCGCGAACTCTGCGACAAGTTCTTTGCCGCCAAGGCCGAATACTTCCAGACAACCCGCGAAGAACTCTCCAACAATCTCGCCCGCAAGACCGCTCTCGCCGAACGCGCCGAAGCGCTCAAAGATTCCACCGACTGGAAAAAGGTGTCGGACGAGCTTGTGGCAATGCAGAAGGAATGGAAGACCATCGGCGCTGTCGCCAAGAAATACAGCGACGCCGTATGGCAACGGTTCCAAACAGCATGCGACCACTTCTTTGAGGAGAAAAAGAAAGCCGGTTCGGGCGCACGCCGCGTCGAAGCAGACAACCTGAAGGCCAAGCGCGAAGTGATTGCCGAAATCGAAAAGATAACCCCCGACACTCCCCGCGAAGAGGCAATCAGCCGCCTGCGCGAACTTCAGGACCGTTGGAAAGAAATCGGCCATGTGCCTTTCCGCGACAAAGACAAAGTATATGACGCATATCGCGCCAAGGTCGACGCCGTGCGCGACGCTCTCAATCTCCGCCGCAACCAAGACAGCATGGCTCGCTTCAACGAATCCGTAGCCGCAATCGAAGGCGACGGCAACAAACTCTATCGCGAACACGACCGCCTCGTGCGCATCCTCGAAAACCGCCGTCAGGAACTTCGCACCTACGAGAACAATCTCGGCTTCCTGTCGTCGTCGAGCAAGAGCGGCGATTCGATGGTGCGCGAGTTTGAGCGCAAGATGGAACGTCTGCGTGCCGACATCGCCGACCTTCAAGAGAAAATCAAGGTAATCGCCGAAAAGTTATAATCCAATATATCGACAGCACCGCAGGCCGATGTCGCCTGCGGCTGCCGTCGATGATTCTGTATCGTATTGAACGCAATAAAAATATTCGGACACACCACGTACGGTAAGTTTCTCCGTTCGGGGCTGATGCTTGTCGACTGGCTGTTGGGTAACGCCGTATTCGGTGTCGCCCGGTGGGCATCGGGCATAGATATGCCGACGACTGCATGGCTTATGCTGTGGGCAATCGTCAATGTGGCGTTCGTTCCGGTCATATTGCGTATGATACGCGACAAGGAGGACTTACGAGCCATACAGCTCGACCGTGTCGTCTACAGTTCGCTGATCACCGTCGGCCTGCACGCACTGTTCTTCCTGTCGATAATCACCCTGGCAGGCATCAAATGCGTACCCGTACACTTCTATTTGGTGTTTTACGCCATCCTCGCGCCGGTATTCACGCTGTGGGTGATGCTTTCGCGTCGGCTCATCAAGGCCTACCGACGTCGCGGCTACAACTATGTGCGCGTGGTCATCGTGGGCACCAACGCCACCGCGCGCCGTCTGTTCGACCAGATGCTTGCCGATTCGGGCTACGGCTACAAAGTGATGGCCTTCTTCGACAAGGAATGGCATCCCGACTTTGCCGGCCGCTACTGCGGTATGCTCGACAATCTCGACGAGTACGTCAAGGCCAACAACATTGATCAGATATACTACACGATGCCGGGCGGCGATGCCGACGTCCTCACCCGCGTGGTCAAGATAGCCGACGACAATGTGGCGGAATTTTTCTACGTGCCGCAAATATCGCAATACATCACACGCGGATTTCAACTCGACAACATCGGCGCAGTCCCCGTGCTGTCGATTCGCCGCAACCCGCTGAAAAAGGGTGTCAACCGCGCCATCAAACGCGCGTTCGACCTCATCATGTCGTCGGTATTTCTCTGCTTCTATCCCCTGATTTACATTCCGGTGGCTATCGCCATCAAGATTTCATCGTCCGGACCGGTGTACTTCAAGCAACTGCGCACCGGCTACAAGGGGCGGCCGTTCCTGTGCTACAAGTTCCGCACCATGCGCGTCAACGTCAATGCCGACCAAGCTCAGGCCACCAAGGACGACCCGCGCAAAACACGCCTCGGCGACTTCCTGCGCCGCACGTCGCTCGACGAACTGCCGCAGTTCATCAACGTGTGGAAGGGCGATATGTCGATCGTAGGTCCGCGCCCGCACATGCTCAAGCACACGGAGGATTACTCGAAAATCGTGTCGCAATATATGGTGCGCCACCTCATCAAGCCCGGCATCACCGGTTGGGCGCAAGTCAACGGCTTCCGCGGCCCCACGGATGAATTATGGAAGATGGAACGCCGCGTGCAGTGCGACGTGTGGTACGTAGAAAACTGGACATTCCTGCTCGACCTCAAGATCATCGTCCGCACGATTCTCAATGCCGTCCACGGCGAAGACAACGCGTTTTAGGCGGCAACAAGGGTGTTGCAAAATTAACATAATGCCGGCAAAGCCGGCAAATGTAGGGGCGAGCCTTCGGCCCGCCCGCCGTCATTCAGCGCACAATCAATTATAGCACAGCGCATTGCGCATTAAAGAGGCTGTGTCAAAAAAGGCACGGCCTCTTTTGTTTTTGATGTATAGGGCGGTATAAATATGTTTAGAAACATA
>CALKKU010000068.1 GCA_937995285.1 uncultured Bacteroidales bacterium
GTGAGGCGGCGACCGTAGAGATCGTAGCGAGCCACTTCGGTGGCTGTGGCATCGGTTGTGACGTTTTCAACACCGGCATTGCCTACTTTCACCTTGCATTGTGCCACGATACCCGAGCCGTCAATCGCGTATGTCGAGATCGTTGCCTCGCCATCCGATACAGCGGTAATAAGACCGTCGCCGTCAACTGTAGCCACTTCGGGACTATCGCTACTGAATGCCACAGTCTGGATAGCTTCGGCAGGTTCAACCTTGACCGACAACGTATGGTCGTCACCGACAGCCAACTGCAATTCCGACACATCTGGCTTCACATCCGTCGCCTCAGCAGGCAATGCAACAATATTTGAAAAATCGCGCCACCACTCGGCAGATTCATACTTTGTTTTGCTTTCCTCAGGAACATAAAGCGTTGTGTTCTCTTTTGTAAAGTCGTGGAATGTGTACTCATCAATAACAGGTGGCTCCGTCGACAACGAAACTATCAACTCGGGACATTCTTTTTTGCCGTTAAAAAAACTTGAACCAATGGATTTCACACCGCTGCCGATGGTAACCGTTCGCGGAGGCTTTGCATCTGCATAAGAAATATAAAATACGCCATCTTCAATCATCCGGACTGTATTAGGAATTATCAAAGATTGCAACTTATCACAATTTAAGAATGCGTAAGATCCTATACGCTCCACAGCGCCCAGATCCAAAGACTCCAACTGACGACAGCCATAAAAGGCATTTTCATCTATTTCCTTAACAGATTCAGGAAGCGACACCGACTGCATCATACACCATTGAAATGCATGAGCACTTATTTTCTCCAACGAATTGCCAATTTGGAATGATTTCGTCACTACCCCTCTACCAAATCCACATCTATAGAATGCATATTTTCCCAGGGTTTTCAACGAGTTTGGCAATTTTATTTCATACAACCACGTACCAACAAAAGCACTGTCACCAATTTCCGTTATGCCTTCGTGCAAATCCGCCACACGCAACTCGAGTCGTTGATAAAATGCTTTCGGGCCTATTGCAGTAACAGTCTTTGGGATTATCGAATTGTCACAACCGACAATCAATGTATTGGATTCGGTATGAATCAATGCATTACAATTGTCGCGAGAGTCATAATACTGATTTCCGGGGTCAACTGTTATGCTTTCAAGAGCCCAACATTCCACAAATGAATTACCCATTATCCATTTAACCGACGCGGGTATTTTCAATGAGTTCAAACCTATGCACCCGTTAAATGCTTTAGGGCCAATCCATTCGATAGTATTCGGAATGACAGTGTTTTTACACCCGGCTGTCAGTGCATTGAGCCTTGTATCTATGAACGCATTACAATTATCGCGCGAATCATAATACTGATTTTCTGGATCAACAACAATCGACTCAAGATTTGCGCAATTTTCAAACGGATTATTTACGACAGTCACTACTGATGCCGGTATATATATTGATTCAATACCTGACCCATCAAATGAATATTCGCCTATGCCTAACAATGTGTTTGGCAATTTTATAGACTTCAACGTATTATTCATAAAGGCGTACGCTCCGATATACTGAACCCCTTCGGGCACTGTAATCTCATCCATTCGTAAGTCCTTAAAAGCTCCCCATGCTATATGTTTAACCGTTGACGGGATCACTGTGTTGCGGCAGCCTGTATATAAGGCATTATCTTTTGTATAGATTATAGCATTACAATTGTCGCGCGAATCATAAACGGTATTACCCGATTCAACTATTATAGTTTCAAGTTTTGTACAACCCACAAACGGATTTCCATAAACAATATTTGTAACCGAAGCCGGTATAACTACTGATTTAATATTGAAGCAACCCTCAAATGCACCATACCCGATAGTCGTAAGTTTATCCGGCAACTCAATTTGCTCAATACTACACAACATAAATGCGCCACCACCTATAAGCGTAATCGAATTGGGTAAAGCTATCGACGTAATATTATAACCGGGTGAAAAAGCATAATCACCAATGGCAGTGACCGAATACTCAACGTTGTCAATTTCTACTTTTTCAGGAATGATGATGTCGCCGGCATATTGATATCTGCTATCAGCGCTGTTCAAAGACTTATATGTAACTTCCAAATTGTTACCGTCAAGCTTGTTATAGCAGATGCCGTCTATCATGTAGTCATACGCTCGCGACGGCAATGCTGCCACGAGTAGCAATGTCAATGCGGCGAGCACGCGCCTTGCAGCATAGTTTTTTTTGCAAAACATTAATTTACAGCAATTTAGGTTAGATTATAAATAAATATAATAATTACTTGCTGCAAATATACACGTTTAAAGCATCACTTACCAAGCACTAAGCAAACATCGCCACAACAGTGTGTCAATTATGTAACACTGTTCGGCATACAGCCTATACGAATAAAAAATTGGCAGGCACGAGCGTTACACCCTTGCCTGCCACTATATATCAGTGTAATTGTATTACTTCTTCCGCGCGAGGATGAGGGCTGAGGTCGGCGCTACGGTGAGGCGGCCGCCGCGTGTGGTATCGAGGCCTTCGGCATTGATGTCGCCGTCGCGAGCGATGACAATCCAGTCGCCCTTGGGAACGCGCACTTCGCGAGCCTCTTCCGAACCGTTGAACACGAGTTTTATCTCGCGCCATTCATCGCCGTTGGCGTTGTTCTTAATCGAATAAGATATAAGGCAAGGCTCGGTGACGTTGTCAAAGACGATGTTGCGGGCAATATCTTCGGCCGTTGTCATACGGAATGCGGGATGCGAACGGCGAAGTTTGATGAGTTCGCGGTAGTAAGCCATCTGCGCGGCATTCTCGTGGAGCAGATTCCAGTCGATAGCGTTGATGATATCGGGTGACTTGTAGGAATTGTGAACGCCTTTCTTGTTGCGGAACACTTCCTCACCGGCAAACATAAACGGTGTGCCTTGCGATGTGAAAACGATTGTCTGAGCCAGGCGAGCGGCACGTTGACGCTGCGCTTCAGAAGCATCGGGCATCGACATAGCAAGTTTGTCGGTGAGCGACAGGTCATCGTGGCACGACACGTAGTTGATAATCATCTCGGGCGATGTGGCGTAGGCGTGCTTCGAGTTGTTACCCTTGGAGTAGTCGACCTGAGGATGTGCAGTCGAGGCTACGATGCCGATTTTCACAGTCTCTTCGTTGCCCGGTTTGCCGGTGGCAAAACCGCGATCGCGTGCATCGCTGTAATGTCCCTTGACGGCATCGCGAATGTCGTCGCTGAACACGGCCACGCCCTGCATAGCCGATACGTTCTCTTTCAAAGCGCGACGTTCAACAGGCAGCGGGGAATCTCCTGCTGTCCAACCTTCACCGTAGATGATGATTGACGGATTGATGGCATGAAGTTCGCGCGACACACGATTCATCGTTTCGGTATCGTGAATAGCCATAAGGTCGAAGCGGAAGCCGTCGATATGATATTCGGTAGCCCAATACTTCACCGAGTTAACAATATAGTTCTGCATCTGAGCACGTTCCGAAGCGGTCTCGTTGCCGCAACCCGAAGCATCGGAATACGAACCGTCGGCACGGTGGCGATAGTAGTAGCCTGGAGCGGTAAGTGAGAAGTTGGAATCATAATTTTGGGCGGTATGGTTGTATACAACATCCATCACCACACCGATGCCGGCACGGTGAAGCGCCATAATCATTTCTTTCATCTCGCGCACGCGCACTTCGGGAGCGGCCGGGTCGGTGGAGTACGAACCTTCGGGAGCATTATAGTTCAGAGGGTCATAACCCCAGTTGTATTGATTGGCCGGCAGATTGGCTTCGTCAACAGAGTTGTAGTCGAAGCTCGGCAGGATATGTACGTGGGTGATGCCAAGTTCCTTGAGGTGATCGATACCGGTTGCTTCACCGGTAGGATTGGTTGTTGCCGGTTCGGTAAGAGCAAGGAATTTGCCTTTATGAACGATGCCCGACGAAGCGTGAACGCTGAAATCGCGGTGATGCATCTCGTAGATGACGGCATCGGTGATATGTTTCACCTCAGGACCGCGGTCATCGCCCCACCCTTCAGGATTGGTTGCGGCAAAGTCAATGATTGCGGCACGAGCGCCGTTAGTACCGACAGCACGCGCCCACACACCGGGAGTTTCTGCAAGCCAGTTGCCGTCGTACTTGATGCTGAATGTATAAAACTTGCCGTAGAGCGGACGCGGCACCGAAGCACGCCATGTACCGTGATCGGCTCGTGTGAGTTCGAGCGTGTCGGTGGGCAAGGTATTGCGGTCGGTGTCGTAGAGCAATACGCGCACAGCCTGAGCCTCGGGCGACCACAAGGTAAATCGCGTGGATGCATTATCGACAACCATTTCAAGGTCATCGCCGTCGTAGGCAGGCCACGACAGATAGCGGCTGTCATCAGCCCAAGCGGAGGTCGATGCGCCGGCAAGTAATGTTGCGAGCATAATCTTGGTTATGTTCTTGTTCATTGCACTAATTTGTTAAGGTAAGTAAGTATGATTTACGGTATAAAAAACTAATCAATTCAGATCTCCGCGCCCTTGAGGATGACGCGGTCTATGAGCGGCTCGCTGTAGGCATAAGGAATGTAGGCCGGCGACGGCACATAATCCTTATAGACGACGAATGAAGCCACCTTGCCGGGCGTAATCGAGCCGCAACGGTCGCCGAGATCCATAGCGGCAGCACCGTTGATGGTGACGGCATTGAAAGCCTCATCGGGCGTGAGTTTCATCTTGATGCAACCGAGGCTCATCACAAACGGCATTGAGCCTGACGGCGACGAGCCGGGATTCCAATCCGAAGCCAAAGCGACAACACAATTGCTGTCGACTGCTTGGCGAGCCTTGCCGTAGGGCATTCCGAGGAAGAACGATGCTCCCGGCAGCATAGCGGCCACGGTGTCGTGCGATGCGAGCAACGCTATTTCCTCATCGCCGATGCGTTCGAGGTGATCGACCGATACGGCTCCGTGAGCCACACCGACCTGCACGCCGCCCGAACAATCGAGTTCATTGGCGTGAATCTTGGGGCGGAGGCCATAACGTGCGGCCGCCGACAGAATGCGGTCGGTTTCGTCGACAGTGAAGAAGCCTTTGTCGCAGAACACGTCTACGAAGTCGCATCCGCCTTGCTCGGCAACAGCAGGCAACATTTCATCGATTATATGATTTACGTAGTCAGACTGACGACCGGCAAATGCACGGCCGACAGCGTGCGCCCCGAGGAACGTAGTGCGTATTTCCATAAACGGAACTTCGCGACGCAAGCGAGCGATGACACGGAGCATCTTGAGTTCGTCTTCGGTCGAAAGGCCGTAGCCGCTCTTGATTTCTATTGCTCCGGTACCCATAGCGGCTGCCTGAAGCAGGCGACGCCGGGCATCGGCAAAGAGTTCATCCTCCGAGGCGGCATGCAGGCGGTCCGACGAATTGAGAATGCCACCGCCACGCTTGGCTATTTCTTCATAACTGAGGCCGCGAATCTTATCGAGAAACTCGCCCTCTCGGCTGCCTGCATACACTATGTGTGTATGGGCGTCGCAAAATGCCGGGGCGACGATGCCGCCGCGAGCATCGACCACTCGGTCAAATCCGTCTTCCGCCGGCGCTTGCGACATCGGACCGAACGATGAAATCAACTCGCCGTCGACGGCCACATAGGCATCCGACAGTTCTTCGACACGCCCCATGGCGGCGCCGCGCAAAGCGGTGACGCCAACAGGTAAGATGCCGCGAAGCAAGCCGATATTCTTAATCAGCAGCTTGCTCATGGTGTATAAATTCAATTGACTTTTCAATGAGAGGATACATCACCTCGTCGTTGATGATGAACGGCACGTGCTTGCGATACTCGGCCACCCACGCTTCAAGCACGGGCGAAGTCTTGAGCGGACGGCGGAACTCGATAGCCTGAGCGGCATTGAAGAGTTCGATAGCGAGAACGCGCTCGGTGTTGTTGACAACGCGATAAAGTTTGGTTGCCGAATTCGAGCCCATTGACACGTGGTCTTCCTGACCCTGCGACGAAGGTATGGAATCGCAGCTTGCCGGCCAACAAAGACCTTTCGACTGGCTCACGATTGATGCCGCGGCATACTGCGGAATCATAAAGCCACTGTTAAGACCCGGCTTGGCCACGAGGAACGACGGCAGACCGCGCTTGCCCGAAATCAGACAGTAGACACGGCGCTCGGAAATATTGCCAAGTTCGGCAAGAGCAATGGCGAGGAAGTCCATCGGCAGCGCGATAGGCTCACCGTGGAAATTGCCGGCCGACACCACCATATCGAGGTCGGGGAATACTGTGGGGTTATCGGTAGGAGCATTGATTTCATCCTCCATCACCGAAGTGACATATTCAATCGTATCCTTGGCGGCGCCATGCACCTGCGGAACACAGCGGAACGAATACGGATCCTGAACGTGTTCCTTATGTCGCTTGATAAGTTCGCTGCCTTCGAGCCAACGGCGCATGCTGCGAGCTGTGGCTATCTGGCCTCGATGATGACGCACCTCGTTGACAGGGTCGCAGAACGGTTCGGGACGGCCGTCGAACGCGTCGAGCGACAGAGCTGCGACCTTGTCGGCCACGCGGCTGAGGCGGCGAGCCTGAATCACCGACCATGTACCGAACGCGCTCATAAACTGAGTGCCATTGAGCAATGCAAGGCCTTCCTTCGATTGTAACTCGATAGGTTGCCAACCCATTTCGGCAAGCACCTCGGCCGAGGGGCGGAGTTGTCCTTTGTATTCCACTTCACCAAGGCCGAGCAACGGCAGGCACATACAAGCCAAGGGCGAGAGGTCGCCCGAAGCGCCGAGCGAACCTTGCTGGCACACTTTTGGAAGGATGTCGTTGTTGAAGAAATCGACAAGACGTTGCACGGTCGCCACCTGCACGCCCGAATTGCCGTAGCTGAGCGACTGTATCTTGAGCAACAGCATCAGTTTTACGATATGCGACGGCACGCGCTCGCCGATGCTGCATGCGTGCGACATGACGAGATTGCGCTGCAATTCGGACAACTGCTTGCTGTCGATTGAGATGTTGCACAGCGAACCGAAGCCTGTGGTGATACCGTAGATAGGCTCGGTGGCCGTTTCCATTTTGCGGTCGAGATATTTGCGGCACTTGTCGATGAGAGCTACCGACTCATTGCTTAACGCT
Source organism: uncultured Bacteroidales bacterium (assembly GCA_937995285.1). Taxonomy (GTDB): domain Bacteria; phylum Bacteroidota; class Bacteroidia; order Bacteroidales; family Muribaculaceae; genus CAG-873. Next base: position 7,177 of record CALKKU010000068.1, read on the forward strand.
AACTTTTCGTTATTGGCAAGAATCTGCTCCACGCGGTCGATTGTAAGTCGAGCGGGCGATATGTAGTGTATCATTGTTATTATCTGTGTGATTTGAGATTAGAGAATTGAATCGATAGCGTCGGCCACAAGTGCGTCATCGGCAATCGCCGGCATTGTGACTTTCAAGCCCGGTGTGCGCTCCATTTCGCGACGGATAGCATCCATAGCGCCCTTGTTGCGCCCCCACGAACGACGTGCGATGCCGTTGTTGACATCCCACAGAAGCATCTCGCGAATGCGGCGGTCGCAATCTTCCGAGCCGTCGATGACCATACCGAAGCCGCCGTTGATCACTTCGCCCCAGCCGACACCACCGCCATTGTGGAGCGATACCCATGTGGCACCGCGGAACGAATCGCCGATGACATTCTGCACCGCCATATCGGCCGTAAACTGCGAACCGTCGGTGATATTTGATGTCTCGCGATACGGCGAATCTGTACCGGACACATCGTGGTGGTCGCGACCGAGAACGACGGGCGCGGAGATGCGTCCTTCGCGAATGGCTTTGTTAAACGCCAATGCTATAAGTGCACGGCCTCGGGCATCGGCATAGAGGATTCGAGCCTGTGAACCGACAACGAGATGATTCGGACCGGCTTCGCGAATCCAGTGGAGGTTGTCGGCCAACTGCCCGCGAATATCATCTGTGCATTCCTGCAACATCCCGTCGAGCACTTCGGCAGCGAGGTCGTCGGTGACTTGCAAATCGGCGGCATCGCACGATGTGCACACCCATCGGAACGGGCCGAAGCCGTAGTCGAAGAATCGCGGACCCATGATTGCCTGCACGTACGACGGATAGCGGAACGAACCGTCGGCGGCAACGATGTCGGCACCGGCACGCGACGATTCGAGCAGGAAAGCATTACCGTAGTCGAAGAAGTACATTCCGTCGGCGGCAAGAGCGTTGATTGCCGCCACCTGTCGACGCAACGAGGCCTTTACGGCTTCGCGGAAGCGTTCGGGTTCATCGGCCATCATAGCCAACGACTCTTCATAGGTAAGTCCGACGGGATAGTAACCGCCCGCCCAAGGATTGTGAAGCGACGTCTGATCTGAACCGAGGTCGACGTGAACATGTCGCTCTGCGAGACGTTCCCACAGATCAACGACGTTGCCTTGATATGCCAGTGACACTGCCTCGCGTGCCGCAACGGCGCGAAGTGCGCGGTCGATTACTTCATCGACATCGGTATGAACTTCATCCACCCAACCTTGTGTATAACGCTTGTTGACGGCTGCAGGATTGATTTCCGCCGTGATGTTGACTACTCCCGAAATGCGAGCGGCCTTGGGCTGCGCTCCCGACATACCTCCAAGACCGGCGGTAACGAACAGCATACCGCTGATGTCGTCGCTGTGTCGAAGAGCGCGTGCGGCATTGAGTACTGTGATAGTCGTACCATGAACGATACCCTGCGGACCGATGTACATATATGAGCCGGCCGTCATCTGGCCATACTGCGACACACCCATGGCGTTGAAGCGCTCCCAGTCGTCGGGCTTGGAATAGTTGGGTATAACCATACCGTTTGTGACCACGACTCGCGGGGCATCCTTATGCGACGGGAACAAGCCGAGCGGATGGCCAGAGTACATAACGAGCGTCTGCTCGTCGGTCATCTCGCTGAGATATTTCATCACAAGGCGATATTGTGCCCAGTTTTGGAACACGGCGCCGTTGCCGCCATAGGTGATAAGCTCGTGCGGATGCTGAGCCACAGCCGGGTCGAGATTGTTCTGAATCATCATCATAATTGCCGCAGCCTGGCGGGAACGAGCGGGGTACTCATCAATCGGGCGAGCTTTCATCTCATAGCGCGGACGCAGGCGGTACATATATATGCGACCGTAGTCGGCAAGTTCGCGAGCAAATTCCGGAGCGAGCAATGCGTGCTGCTCTACGGGGAAATATCGTAGTGCATTCTTCAGGGCGAGACGTTTCTGTTCGGGCGTCAGAATGTCCTTGCGACGCGGGGCATGGTTGACCGATGTGTCGTAGGGACGAGGCTCGGGCAGCACAGCCGGAATGCCCTGAACTATATCTTTGCGAAATTCTTCCAATGTCATGGCGGTGGTTAGTTATCTTATTTGTCGATAATGTTGTTTACAATTGTAAGTATGTCGGCACGGCGCTTGGCGGCTTCGGCTGCTATTTGAGCGGCTTCGGCGAGCAACTTATCGGCACTCTCGCGATTCTTGAGACCGGCAGCGTTGATGCGGACGTTAAGTCCTGCACCTGCTACGGCTGCTTCGACAGCCAAAGCCCCTACCCCGGCATCGCTTACCGAAGCCGGATTGCCTTCGCGAGCCATTGCTTCAAGGAGGTCGAATGTGGCAAAAGCCGTCTTCATGGTGCGGAGCGGCACTTCGGTTGCATAGAGTGTGGCCGCTTCAAGAGCCTCGGCACGGGCGGCCTTTTCGGCATCGGTCGACTTGGGCATGGCAAACACGGCCATAATGCGATTGAAGGCCTCCGTGTCCTCATCGACGAGTGCTATGAGTTTATCCTGAAGCGTGCGACCTGTCTCGGCATAGTCGGAAAATTCTTTCCAACGGTCATCCCAACCTGCTTTGTGCGACGACAAGTTGGCAACCATCGTGCCAAGGGCGGCAGCAAGAGCGCCCATATAGGCCGAGATGGAGCCGCCGCCGGGTGCAGGCGATTCTGAAGATGTTTCATCGGCAAATTCGCGGCAGGTCATATCCACAAGACGCTTGCCGGCAGGCTTGGCATCTTCGAGGATGTATTCGATAACTTTTTCACGCGGATTGAACGGTTTCAATTCGTCAAGCCCCATCGACTTGACAGCCATACGGATGATTTCACTCTCGGGCAGACCTGTGGAACGTTGCTGCTTGTGGAGGAAATATTTGCCGGCATCGATAAGTGCACGTTTGGGAACAAGACCTACGATTTCGGTACCTGTGACACGGATGCCGCGGGCGGCGGCCGCGCGTGTCACTTCGTCGAATGCGACGTGAAGCGGTGTGATACCGATGTTGGTTATGTTCATTGACACCTGTGCGATTCCGTATTCATCAATATACCAGCCGATAGCCTTTGTAGCCTTGAGCGTACCGGGCTGCATAAGCGGTTTGCCGTCGGCATCTTTGAGCGGTTTGCCGGTGAGCTTGCCGCCCTCACGCATCGGGCGGCCTTTCTCGCGCACGTCGAATGCTATGGCATTGGCGCGGCGTGTCGATGTGGAGTTGAGGTTGAAGTTTACTGCGATGAGAAAATCGCGTGCGCCGATAGTTGTAGCGCCGGTGCGTGCGGCATCGTCATCAAAGGGGCGGTCGCCGAAGTCGGCGCCCTGTCCCGGCTGCCCGAGGCGTTCGGGCAAAGCCTCGTATTCGCCTTTGCGGCATACGGCGAGGTTGCGACGCTCGGGAGTAAATGCGGCGGCCTCGTAGCAGTAGACAGGTATGCGAAGTTCATCAGACACACGACGGGCGAGTTGACGCGAAAGTTCGGCGCATTCCTCAAGGGTGATGCCGCTGATGGGAATGAGCGGACAAACGTCGGTAGCACCCATACGCGGGTGAGCTCCGTGGTGCCGGCTCATATCTATGAGTTCGCCGGCCTTGGCGATACCACGGAATGCGGCTTCAACAACGGCTTCGGGCGTGCCGACGAACGTGACAACCGTGCGGTTTGTAGCTTCACCGGGGTCGACATCGAGAAGCATAACGTTTTCAACTGAAGAGATAGCGGAAGTAATCGCGTCGATAACGGCGCGGTCGCGGCCCTCGCTGAAATTGGGCACGCATTCAATCAGGCAATTTTCCATGTGATATCAGGCGTTTGTTTTTTCTATTTGTTCTTATTGTACGACACCGTTGACGAGGCCGTATCTTATGGCAAAGATACGTACTTTTTCACGGACGTTCAATAGTTTTTCATAATTAATTGCTAAATTTGCACTCCCAAAAGTCACAAGGCTGTAAAAGTGAAGCGGTTATTATTTAAATTATCCCTGATAATTGTGTTGGTGTGCGGCTCGGCGTCGCAGGCCGGGGCAATGTCGTTTGCACTCGACTCGATTGCAGCATGGGGCAAGTTCCCGAAGTTCTGTATAGATGTGTACCGTTGGGGCGACCGCTTCTTCAACACCTACGACACTGCATACGTGGTCGGTTCGGGCTATAAATTCAACGGCAAGATAACCACCGATTCGTGGCTCGACTACTATCATTTCAGCATTCCGGGAGAAGGCACGGCCAAGATACCCGTTGACCTCATGAGCGACCCGTCGACATCGGTGGGCGCATATCTCACCTATCTTGCCGTATCGGTCGGATACGATATAAATGTAAGTCAGATATTCCGTGGCGTGAAGCGAGCTCGCAGCCGCTATCGCTTCGGCTTCGATTGCAGCCTGCTCGGTTTTGAATTTTACATCGAAAACAACGACGTCGACACCAAGATGCGACGGTTCGGCGACGACAAAGGTCTCAATCTGCCGTTCAATGCCATCACGAGGCACACCTGGGGCGGCGACGTCTACTACTTCTTCAACCACAAAAAATACTCACAGGCGGCCGGGTTTAATTTCAGCCGCATACAGAAGAAGAGCAACGGCTCATTCTATGCCGGATTGTCTATAGACTCTCAAAACTATAACTTCGACTTCAGCAGTATCCCCGATTACCTGCGCGACCAACTGCCGCATACATGGGACAACTATCAGTATAAGTTCAAAATCCGCAACTACGGTCTGCGCCTCGGCTACGGCTACAATTGGGTGTTCGCCCGGCATTGGCTCTACGCCGTAAGCTTCTCGCCGATAGTCGGACTTCGCAAAGGCTTTGTGGTCAATGCCGAGGATGAAAAGATGACATTCTCATTCAACTCGCGTCTGAAGATGTCGGTCGTATGGAACAACGGCCGTTGGTTTGCCGGACTTGTAGGGAAAATGGATACGGCACTCATCAACGACCACTCCACCACGTTCATGGGCAACAGTATGTCATTGTCGACCGCAGTCGGCTACCGCTTCAATCTGTGGTAAGCGCTCGGGCGTTGACACCGAGGCTGAACAAAGCAAAATCGTATTTTATCGGATCATCGGCACAGAATGTGCGAAGCGTGGCCGTGAGTTCTTCCACAGCCTTGCGATCGTTGGAGCGACGACTGAGCAATCCGTATGCGCGCGACACATTGCCGACGTGCACATCGAGCGGTATATATAGTTGCGACGGTTTCATCACGCTCCACACCCCGAGGTCGACAATGCCGTCGTTGCGCACGAGCCAACGCAGAGCCATATTAAATCGTTTCAGAGCCGATGTATCAAGCCCGAGAGGCAGACACCGACAGTCATTTTCGCCGTCGTTGGCTTCGGCAAGCGCCCGGTTGATGCCTGCTGCAAGCTCCCAAGCCGGAGCGTATGAATCAGCCACACCGAGAGCCGACGCGAAATCTTCGAGAGAATCGTATTTTACATATATGGCGTGCAAGCCGCGCAGATAGTGGCGCATATCGGCGGCAAAGAATGTGCGATGAATATTTCCGTCGGGCAAATCTTCATAGGCCTCATCCATAACGAACTTCCACGGCTGCCAATCCATCATCGCAAGCATTTTGTTGGAGTTGGCAAGAATCATACTGCGCTTGCCCCACGCTATAGATGATACGAGCAAGGATACGATTTCCACATCGCGCTTGTCTGTGAACATTCGCGGAAACTGCACCGGGTCTTGCGGTATAAATTCCGGACAATTATATCGAATCACCTCGCGATCGAGGATGTCTTTGAGATCGTTATTCATAATAGATATATCAAAACAAAAAAAGCAGCCCGAATAATCATCGGGCTGCCGGCATTTCTGAGGGTGAGGTGTGGGGGTCGAACCCACGACCTTCGGAACCACAATCCGACGCTCTAACCAACTGAGCTAAACTCACCATGTCTTTCGCAAATGCAGTGCAAAGGTATAAACTATTTTTCAACTACGCAAGCCCCGCCGCATATTTTTCAAGAATTTTTCATCACTTTCGCGATTTTACATACTCATAAGTCAGTCGAGAGATTTCAGAGATAATGGATGCTGTCACCTCGGGAGATTCTTTTGAGTCGGCGCAGAAAACGGCAACCACATAATAATCGCCGTTAGGAAGCGTCACAAATCCTATATCATTGACTGCCATAACCGTTCCGTCGGGATTGATAAATCCGGTTCCGGTCTTATGATGAAGCACGGCATCTGTCGACTGCAAAGGAGCCGCCAGTCGATCGGCTCCGGTCACCGTATCAGCCATAATCCGGCACAACCATGGTATATATTTGCCATCCATTGCACCCGAAGCCAAAGCATCCAACAGCATCGCTGCATCGGCCGGCGTCGTGTAATTGTCTTTGCAACGATTCTTATCGACGTGCATATCTGCTTCAGTCCAACATATCTCAGTATTTACGATACCTAATCGATGTATATAGTCATTGACGACTTCAGGACCGCCAAACATATTGAAAATGATATCGCATGCATTGTTATCGCTAAGTTTAACAGAGTACTCTAACAGCTCCCCTATCGTCATAACGACTCCTTGCGGAAATCTGTCGCGCATAGGGCTGTATGTGTCGGGGCGCAACATCTCAGGCGTGATTTTAACAGTAGAATCGAGTGTCATCGACATCCGACCGAGCGAATCAAGTGCAGCAATGGCCTGATGAAGTTTAAAAACGCTCATCATCGGAAACCGCTCATCGGCACGCACGCTACAGATTCGCTCACCGCGAAACATCACAGCCACACCGACGCGAACCGGCCTATCGCGTAGCAAACTGTCGACAGACTGTTGAAGCACCGAAGCCTCCGCCACTGCACAAAACACCGACAACACAGCTGCGACTGTACAAATAATCGCCCGCAAGTATTTTATCATACTACCACAATCGGCTTGCCGAAAAATGTTGAAAGCATTGCAAGTGTAGCAATTGTGAAGTTATGTTCTCCACTAAGCCACTTAGAGACTTCACTCGGCCGTCGACCGAGTGCTATTGCAAACTGTTTTTTTGACAAACCTTTTTCTATCATAAGATCATATATCTTATTTGAGACTTCAAACGAAAGGCGGGTAGCAGCTCTTTCTTCTGCCGGTATTTCATCAAATAACTTTTGAAGACAATCCTTATCTGTTTTCATAATTCAAAAGTTTTATCAGTTTCTATTGCATCTTCCTTGACAATAACGGAGCCATCTTTAACTCCATCCTTCAAAAGATTTTCAAACTTTTGAAGTGTCACTACATATCCTTTTAGTTCATCGTTTTCCTGATACGTTCGAGTGTCTTTTATACCGCCATTGCCCAATATCAAAATTTTATCAGACATACGTAAAGCATACAAACGCAATTTTGAGCGTAATACAGGTAATGCAACAACAGAATCACGCATCTTACCTTCGTTGCGGAAATAACGCTCCAATGCTCCGTATTCTACAATCTGCTCTACATATCGTATTATATTTCTGTAGTCATTATTCAACTCAGAATCTTCTCTAAAACGGCTCACAAATTTTTCAAATTCATGTTTATCATCTCGGATAAACTGAATTGTATAAACCGTGCATTTACCACCACTATTGAGAAGTACCAATTCAACTTCGCTCATAAGTCTATTTTTTAATATCCGATGCAAATATACGATTTTTTCATTTATAAGTGAAACGCTGCGCTAAAAATATTTTTTCACGAATGCGAATAATGTCGTACCTTTGCAGCGGAAATGAGCCGCCGGCGAGTTTCCACGCGTTCATTAACACATAGTTAGGGGTGCGCCCGACGCCAACGGCCGAGGGAGCTGAGATCATACCCTTTGAACCTGAACCGGTTAGTACCGGCGTAGTGAAAATTAAACAATGAAAAAGAATCTAAGAACGGGCCTGGCCGCACTGTGCGGTGTTGCGCCCCTGTGCGCCTTTGCAGCGCCGGCTGAAACGTCGGCTCAAGGCGACACGACAGTGATTAATCTCAACGATGTTGAGGTAGTGGCCAATCGCGCCGACTCGCGCACTCCGGTGGCCTACACGAATTTCTCATCGGAGGACATCAAAAAGTCGAACGACGGCCGCGACATTCCCTTTATGATTAGTTCCACACCTTCGATTGTCACCACCGGCGATGCCGGCGGCGGTATCGGTTATTCGGCCATCCGCGTGCGCGGTACGGATGCTTCGCGCATCAACATCACGGCCAATGGTGTGCCTATCAACGACTCCGAAAGCCATAACGTGTATTGGGTGAATATGCCCGATCTGGCATCGTCGCTGCGCGACATCCAGATTCAGCGCGGTGCAGGTACATCAACCAACGGCGCAGGCGCATTCGGTGCCAGCATCAATATGATTACCGATGCCCCGTCGTACACCCGCTCGGCCGACGTCATCGCATCATACGGTTCGTATAACGCCAATCGTCAGACCGTGAAAGTTTCATCAGGACTCTTCGGTGACCACTGGAGCGTCGATGCCCGCGTGTCGCATATCGGTTCGGACGGATACATCGACCGCGCCTACTCCAAACTATGGAGCTATATGGGACAGTTGTCGTTCGTATCGGGCGGCACAACAGTACGCCTGCTCGGCTTCGGCGGCAAGGAACAGACCTATATGGCCTGGGACTACGCATCGAAGGAAGATATGGAGCAATACGGACGCCGCTACAATCCCTGCGGTGCATACACTGCGGCCGACGGCTCACAGGCTTTCTACAAAGATCAGTTCGACCACTTCGTACAGCACCACGTGCAATTGCTCTTCGGACAGGAACTCGGCGAGCACTGGCATCTCAATGTCACGGGCCACTACACCAAGGGCGACGGCTACTACAATCAGTATAAGACCAAACGCACACTCGTGGAATACGGCCTTAACTCGTTCATCAACGCCGACGGCCAACTTGTGGAAAAGAGCGACCTTGTTCGTCTGAAGTTCAACGACAACGACTTCGGCGGTATGATGTTCAACGTCAACTACACGGGCAACCGTCTCAATGCCGTAATCGGCGGCGCCACCAACTGGTTCCGCGGCGGTCACTTCGGCCAAGTGGCATGGGTGCGCAACTATATAGGCGATATCGACCCGCTGCAGAAGTACTATGACAACATCGGCCGCAAATGGGATTCTAACATCTATGCACGCGCCGATGTCAATATCATCGACGGCCTCTCGGGCTATGCCGACTTGCAGTATCGCCACATCCGCTACACTATCAAAGGCGTGAGCGACAACTTCGATTGGAACACCGCCGGCATGGCAGCCCTCGATGTGCACAACAACTACAACTTCTTCAACCCCAAGGTGGGCTTGACCTATAACAAGGACGGCCACCGCGCCTACGCATCGTGGAGCGTCGCTCACAAAGAGCCTACCCGCGACAACTTCACCGACGGCGATCCTGACAAGTATCCGACTGCCGAACGTCTCTTCGACTACGAAGCCGGCTATTCGTTCGCCACAAAGTTGTTCACCATCGGCGCCAATCTCTACTATATGGATTACAAGGATCAGCTTGTAGTCACCGGTCAGCTTTCAGACACCGGTAACGCATTGAGCGTAAATGTTCCCGACAGCTACCGTATGGGTATCGAGCTCCAAGGCACACTGACCCCGGTTGACTGGTTCGACTGGTCGATCAACGCCACCCTGTCGCGCAACCGCATCAAGAACTTTGTGGAATACATTTACGAAGACGAGTGGACCAACCCCATCTCATTCGACCGCGGCGACACCCCTATCGCATTCTCGCCCGACTTCATCCTCAACAATGCGTTCAACTTCCACGTCAAGGGCCTCGATGCCACATTGGCAAGCCACTACGTATCGTCGCAGTACATGAACAACGCACGCTCGGAAGAAGCCAAACTCGACAGCTACTTCGTCAGCGACCTTTCGTTGGCCTACTCGTTCACTCGCATCCCCGGTGTGAAGAACCTGCGCGTGGGCGTCACAGTCTACAACATCTTCAACAAGAAGTATTGCAACAACGGTTATGCCGGCGCCGGCTACTACGTCGACGGCGATGAGAAAGTCATCTATCGCTATGCAGGCTATGCCGCACAGGCGCCGACCAACGTAATGGCAACCGTAGCACTCCACTTCTAATCGAAGTAACAGATGCTGACAAGCCTTGCCGCAATCACCGATTCGATACTCGCCGCCGTGGATTTTGATCTCGTCCTCGACGTGCTGAGTGTCGCCATCGGCCTCATATATCTGTGGTTTGAATATCACGCCAACCCGTTGGTATGGGTGGCGTCGATCATCAAACCGCTCATATCAATGTGGCTCTACTACCGCAGCGGGCTGTATGCCGACTTTGCCATCAACATCTACTATGTGGCAATCGCCGTGTACGGTTATATGGCATGGACATTCAAGTTCGGCAAGAAAGACAAGGCTGCACTGCCGATCACACACATTGGACGAGTCGCAACTGTCGGATGCACGGCAGCCTTTGCAGCGCTGTGGGTAGCCATAGCATTGTTTCTCATCCGGTTCACCGACAGCACCGTGCCTTGGCTCGACGCCTTCACAACAGCACTTAGCATTGTGGCAATGTGGATGCTTGCACGCAAGTATGCCGAGCAATGGCTGGCATGGCTCGTAGTCGATGCCGTATGCACCTACCTTTATATATACAAGGGAATCAGTTTCAACGGATGCCTCTACGGCTTGTACACCATTATGGCCTGGATTGGCTACCGCAAATGGCTGCGAATGATGGCCGCTCAGGAAAGCAGCGATTCGTATAAGCCGAGATAGTCGGCACTGCAGCGACGGCTGTCGAAGCGCTCGACAGCATATTCGCGACAATTACCGCACAATACACGATTATCATCACAGGCGATGTCCTCGATGGCTCTAAGCAGCCCGGCGACATCGCCTTTTTTTACGACGCGACCGACCGCCGGGGTCACGACCTCGCTGCATCCGCCCGAATTGTATGTCACTACAGGAGTGCCGCAAGCCATAGCCTCGACATTGGTCAGGCCGAAAGCCTCCTCATAAGTCGGATTGACAAATACCGAAGCCGCAGAATAAAGCCCGGCAAGTCGCTCAATATCCTCAACACGACCGATACCCTCGACCGACGCCGGCAAACTGCGCAACTGCGAACGCGACAGTCCTACGATAACGAGTCGATAATCCGACGGCAAAATGTCGGAGAGCGCAAGCAAGTCATCAAGGCCCTTGCGCCGCGTCCACACCGATGCCACACCGAGCACTATGCGACGGCTGTCGGAATTTGCCGATGTATTATCAATGACAGGCTTTATAGGTCGAAATGCTTCGGTATCAATCCCGTTGTAGATTCGATGAACGCGGCAATGCTGCAAAAAAGATTGTCCTACAATATCGGCAAGCCAATCCGACACGGGCACAAGAGTCAATTGATTTTCAATTGATGTGAAGCAGCGCCGCTTGATGTCGAAGTTGCGCCGCGAAGCATCGACCAACGACTTGGGATAGGAGCACAATTCCGGACAATCATGGCAATGCGACTTCCAACGATCGCAACCTGCGGCATCGAAGTGGGCGCAATGTCCCGTGAGAGGCCAACAATCATGAAGTGTCCACACCACCGGGCAACCATGCTCTTTCAGAGCCCGGAACAGTATCGGATAGTTCAGATAGTAGCCGTGGATATTGTGCAGATGAACGATGTCGGGATTGATTTCCTCGATAGTCTGCACAAGTCGGCGCGTAGCGGCCGCCGAAGCAAGTCCGTGAGCGTCGGCAAGTCGCGTCGCAGCGGCATGCAGATAACTATCAAGAGTCGATGAAACATGTATCAACTTCGATGCACTGTGCACATCGCCATCGCCGCCGCGACCGTATGCAATATAGCTCTCCCAACCACGTGCCATAGCGGCCGCACCGATATTCTCGGCGATGCGTCCGTGCGAGCCTTGGTTGGCGGTGACATTGATCTGCAACAATCGTTTCATTCCGTTATACATCCCATTATAGTAAAAGAAAGAGAGCCTGCAAGGCACTGCAATGCCTGCGCGGCTCTCTTTTAACGTTAAATCATCGTATGACGGTTTATCACTGACCCAAGTATGACTTGAGTAAGCGGCTCTTCTGGCCTTTAAGACGGCGGATTGCCTTTTCCTTGATTTGACGCACACGTTCACGCGTGAGTTCAAACTTTGCGCCGATTTCTTCGAGTGTCATCTCCTGACAGCCTATACCGAAGAACATCTTGAGAATTTCGCGTTCACGTTCGTGAAGCTGACGCAGTGCGCGATCCACTTCATTGGAAAGCGACTCCTGATTGAGTGTTGCATCAGCCATAGGCGAATCTTCGTTAGTGAGGACGTCGAGCAGACTGTTGTCTTCACCCTCTACGAACGGAGCATCAACCGAGATATGACGGCCCGATACCTTGAGCGTATCGGCAATTTTTTCTACAGGCACGTCAAGGCTGTCGGCGAGTTCCTCGGGCGAAGGACGGCGTTCATTTTCCTGTTCGAATTTCGACAGGGCTTTGCCGATTTTGTTGAGTGAACCGACTTGGTTGAGGGGCAGGCGCACGATACGCGACTGCTCGGCGAGTGCCTGAAGGATTGATTGGCGAATCCACCAAACGGCATACGAGATAAATTTGAAACCGCGGGTCTCGTCGAATTTTCTTGCTGCTTTAATCAAGCCTAAATTGCCTTCATTGATAAGGTCGGGCAGCGACAGTCCCTGATTTTGGTACTGCTTGGCCACTGACACTACAAATCGAAGGTTGGCACGTGTGAGTTTGTCGAGAGCCCGTTCATCACCTTGACGGATGCGCTGAGCGAGTTCAACTTCTTCTTCAACGGAAATCAACTCTTCACGACCGATTTCCTGAAGATACTTGTCGAGCGATGCGCTTTCGCGATTAGTGATTGATTTGGTAATTTTTAATTGTCTCATCTTTCTAATATACCGATATGGTGCTAAATCGTACAAAGTTACGAAATTTCTACCATTTCAACGCTATCTCGCGGCATTTATTTTAAGCCGAACGCTTAAATCGGGTTAAAAACAAGCAATACCGTCAATCCCGAATTATTGCTTCACAAATTTTCTCAACTCTGCTACAATATCTTTTGTGTACTTTGTCGTTCCCACACGGTTCAAGTGAGTCGGGTCCGAAAAATATTCGGGATGCTCAGCATAAGCCGTGTCGCTGTAATGACTGATAAGAGGCACGTCCATCTCTTTACACAAATCCTTCACGGGCTCCAGAAACTTGTCGTCCTGCACTCCGTACATCGGTGACACCATAAAGACTATGCGAGTACCTTTGCTTTTGCATTCGTCGACAAGTCGATGCAGACACCGGATTTTAAGAGGATCGCACTGTTGATCCCGCTTGTCGAATTCATCCGCTGCGATGCTAAACACCATTTTCTTGTCGACGGGTTTGTATCCGCCCGAGGGGATTGGCAATGTCTTCAAGTTGTCAGATACCAATTGAATGAATGAGGAGTTATAGCGATAAAAGTTGGAGAGCATCTTATATCGTTCTATCGAATCGACCGACCAAAACAACGAATCGATTCCGGAGCGATCATAGTAATAGCGCAATGAAGCCAAATAACGGTGATTATCACTAACATAAATATCAAATGCAGGCAATATATCATACACCAACACCTTGGGGACATACCGCTTGCTCAACATTTTCCATCGGCCATACATCAATACGATTCCGTTGCCGTCCATCGAGCAGTTGAAGCAACTCAGTCCCAACGAATCGGTCAATATAGCCGGGTCATAGTGATGTACGCCTCGCGACGAGCCCATAATGATTATATCATCGGTCATCTCATTGCAAATATAGTTGTTCAACCGAGTTTCTCCACCCTTGGCATGACCGACAAAGTATTTGCAAGACACCCCTACGGCAATGTCCAATACGCTGAGAATCGCTGCAAATATCAATATTTTACATATAAACTTTCTCATCACCGATTAAAAATTCACGTAAATAAATTGACCTGAATCGAATACTCCGCACAAGAGGATTATAACTGACAGCACAACATAGACAAGCCATCTTACGACCGTACAGCTCAGTACACGGCTCATAAAACATAGGTAATACTCACGCACGACGTCTACCGCTATCACAATGCCAACCGACATAAGCGAGAACAGCGCCATAGTCTTTGTAGGTATATATAAAGCTCCGCAATCCGTGAATATCCTTACTATCACAGCGATGCCGTCATCAATCGTAGGCATTCTGAACACGATCCATGCGATTGTCACCAAAGAGAATGTAACAGCAATGCGCAGCGCGTTAACGACACGCGACGTTGACACAGCTTTGTTCAGCCCGAAGAATTTCTCGACTACTTGGAATAGTCCGTGCAAGCCGCCCCACACAATGTATGTCCAATTGGCTCCGTGCCATATTCCGCTCACTAAGAATGTTGCGAATATATTCCAATAGTTTTTTAGCCGTGAACAACGACTTCCGCCAAGCGGTATGTAGATATTGTCTTTCAACCATGTCGACAACGATATATGCCATCTTCGCCAAAAGTCCGTAATGGAAACCGACAGATAAGGCTGTCTGAAGTTGTTGATCAGGTTAAAGCCAAGCAGCCGCCCCACTCCCATTGCCATCAGCGAATATCCGGCAAAATCGCCGTATATCTGGAATGAATAGCCAATAGCGGCAGCCAAGCAACTCGTGCCGGAATTAAGCTGATAACTGCCGAATATCTGATCGACATACAAGCCGAGACGGTCGGCCATAACCACCTTCAGGAACAAGCCCCACATAAACCAACGCAATCCTTGCGACAACTTTTCGCCGTCAATCACACGGCGGCTCTTTATTTGGGGCAACAAATCGCGAGCTTTGCTTATCGGGCCTGACATAATCTGCGGAAAGAATGCAACAAACAACATATAGTCGAGCCAATTACGTTCGGCCTTAAATCGCTGCTTATACACGTCGATAAGGTAACCTATCGACTGCAAAGTAAAAAACGATATGCCTATAGGTATCGCCCAGTTCAATCCCGGTAAATGGGTGGTGACGTGCAAAGCACTCATCAAATCGTTCCATTGCCCGATTATAAAATTGTAATATTTAAACACAAGCAACGGAGCGGTGGCCAGCACAATTCCTGACAGGAACACAAGCCCGCGCCGAGCATACGGTTTTCGATCGTCGATTAGTAATGCGGTAACATATGTCACGGCCGTAACAGCAAACAGAAGCAATGTATATGCCGCATTCCATTGGGCAAACAACAAGTATGACGCCACCAGCAGCACTACATTCCCGACTTTTCTTTGCATTTCAGGA
This sequence comes from uncultured Bacteroidales bacterium, assembly GCA_937995285.1. Classification (GTDB taxonomy): domain Bacteria; phylum Bacteroidota; class Bacteroidia; order Bacteroidales; family Muribaculaceae; genus CAG-873. Next base: position 22,534 of record CALKKU010000068.1, read on the forward strand.
CCACGCCGCCCGGCAATTTTTACAATAGCATAATAACCGATAAAAATTATCGGGAACAACCATATGAACTGAAAGGAGTTATATATCATATTGCAAAGATATAAAAAATACACTGAATATCGAAACAGCAAAAGCCCGCAATATTACGATTTGCATGAGACAAGCATAGCAGTGCTTATAAATTGCAACTTTTTCAAGAGTAAACCTTTATTATATATCATTATTATTCTATTTAAAGCCGACAAATCATAAATTAAGTAATTGATATTCTTTGCATTATTTTCATTCTACCGGTGCGAAATCATCACTTTCATATTGTAAGTTATCCGAAAATTTTATTAACTTTGCAATGAAGCATTTCTGTTATTCACCTCTTAAAGTTCTCACGATATGACAAACAACGATATAGTATCTTCGGGATTCGACGAACTCGACCGCTTGGTTGCAAAGTGCAAATCAGCCCGATACGATGCGCTCGGCTATCCTGTAAATCACAACATGAAACTTACAGAGTTCTATCGCTGGTATCTCGCCAACGGCATGGAACAGATGCTCATCAACAATGCCACCGACCCGTTCGGCAACTGCACTATGTCATTCACCTCGACTTCATTCGAGCGCGAAGTCATCGAATACTTCGCGCCCAAATACGGCTACGACCTCAACGATCTGTGGGGACTGATAACGATGTGCGGCACCGACGGCAACAATCACGGCATTTACTTCGGTGTGGGCTATCTGAAGAACAAGACCGGCCGGATGCCGATAGTGTATGTGTCGGATGAGGCCCACTACAGCAACCTCCGCCTGTGCGACCTTCAGCACCTCGACGTGCGCGTCATCGCGAGCGATGATATGGGCCGTATGCGCCCCGACGCCCTCGAAGCGGCTCTCGACCCGTCGCGTCCGTGCCTCATCATCTACGCCATGGGTTCGACATTCAAGGGCGCAATCGACGACCAACCGGCGCTCAATGCCGTACTTGCCCGCCACCCCGAAATGGAAGTGTACCGCCATATCGACGCCGCACTCTTCGGCGGCTACCTGCCGTTCACCAAGCACCGCAATCTTGTCAATCGCCGCGCGAACGACTTCGATTCCATATCCATAAGCGGCCACAAGTTCTTCGGCATCGACAGTCCTTGCGGCCTGTTCCTCACCACCCGCGAGGTGTACGACAACCAGCAATCGTTCGACATCCCCTACCTCAATTCCAATATGCGAATGATCAACTGCTCGCGCTCCGGCTTGGAGCCGCTCAAATTCTGGTGGCTGATAAAGACCGTGGGCGACAAGGGCTGGACGGAGCAGGCATCGCGAATTATGGAGACAACCGAGTACCTCAAAGACTCGCTCAAGCGCATCGGCCGCCCATACTGGTGCAATCAATACAGCAACACGGTGTTCTTCCCCCGTCCGTCGAAAGAAATCGTGAAGCGTTTCAACCTCGCCAACAGCCGCGACGACGCCCTCGGAGGCGCCCTATCGCACGTAGTGGTGATGCAACACGTCGACCGCTCCGCCGTCGACCGCTTCATCGCTGCATTGCAGAGCGAAATGTAGGGGCGAGCCTTCGGCCTGCCCGCCGCCACTCTGCACGTAATTAATTATAGCACAACATATTGTACATTAAAGGCATGCAAAACGCATGCCGCTACACCGTCTGCCGGCGATATTACATAATAATGTGTGTGAGAAGCAACTTTTTCTCCGTTTTTTATGAGAAAAACGCTATCTTTGCGGTGTAAAATATGATATAAGTATCAAAAAACATACCGTAATATGATATTTGAACGTAAGAAATACTTGGATGAACTTATCGCCGGACGCGGGAACGGACTTGTGAAGATTATAACCGGTGTCAGACGATGCGGAAAGTCCTTTCTGCTGTTTGACATCTGGCATAACTGGCTGTTGGAGCATGGGGTGACTGATAATCACATCATCGAAATACAACTTGATGATTTCCGAAACAAAAAGATGGAAATTGTTGCGGTAGAAAATTAAATAGGCTGTGTCGTAACCATTAATTACGACACAGCCCTTTGATGGGTAATATATTTTGTAAGTACTACATTAATTCGCGGCGAGTTTCAAAACCTTGCCGGCGATTTTTACGATGTAGATTCCCGCGCCGGGGAGGGCGATTGATGTGGCCGGGCCTCGGTAAACTGCCGCACCGGCTGCGCTGTACACTTCGAGCATCTCGCCGGCATCCGCGCCGTCCACCACGAGCATATTACCCGTGACATTGACGGTCACCTCGCTATCGTTTGCGACGTCATCAACGCCGGCCAAGCCGATAATATTTGCGAAGTCTTTCCACTGATCTGCCGTCCGATATTTTTCAATCGACTCCTCGGGAACATACAGTTTGCAATCAGTTGTATTAACAAAATCGAATACAAACTCGTCGCAACTCGGAGGCTCAATTGCCTCACATTTAATTTCTACGAGGCTGCTGCAAAATCGGAATGCACACTTCCCAATCGTTGTCACCGAACTCGGAATCGTAACGCTCGCCAAACTGCCGCAACCGCCGAATGCATAAAACCCAATCTCTATCACCGAACTCGGAATCTCGATACTTATCAAGTCTATGCACTGATAGAATGCACTACCACCAATATTTGTTACACCATCTGAAATTGTGACAGTTTTTATCAAATTTCCCCATAGATAAGTATTTGTATACGGTTCATAATAATCATACATTTCACCGGTTCCAGAGATGAATAAGTTTCCATCCTCAAGCATCCAAACTATGTTATCGCCACACTTTCTTACAGTCGTTGCGGCTATATTAACAAAATCTTTCCACTGATCAGCGGCCTTATACTTGTCAATAGATTGTTCAATTACTTCTAATTGACACGTCGTTCTGTTAACACCGTAGAAGGCATTAGATCCACAAGTCGGCGGTTCTACAGCCTCGCATACTACCTTTGAAAGATTACTGCACCTTGCGAAAGCCATATCACCAATACTGCCAACAAAGCTCGGGAGATACACGCTTGTCAAATTTCGACAGCCTTTGAAAGTACCTTCCTTAATCTCTTTAGCAATTCCCACACCTGCTATATTCGTCAAACTGCTGCAATTTGAAAATGCATATTCTCCAATAGAATAAACGTTGGCAGGAATCTCTATATTCGTCAAACTGCTGCAACCGCTGAATGCAGATTCTCCAATATAAGAAACTTTTGCCGGTATCTCTATATTAGCCAGGCTGCTGCAACCGCTGAATGCCTGGTTACCTATACTTGTCATCGCATCCGGTATCTTAATACTTGCCAAACTGCTGCAACCGGAGAATACGCTATCCGCAATCCTTGTTACCGCATCGGGGATCTCAATACTTGTCAAACTGCTGCAACCGAAGAATGCATAGCTTCCAATCCTTGTTACCGCATCCGGGATCTTAATATTCGTCAAACTGCTGCAACCGCTGAATGCAGATTCTCCAATATAAGAAACTTTTGCCGGTATCTCTATATTAGCCAGGCTGCTGCAACCGCTGAATGCCTGGTTACCTATACTTGTCATCGCATCCGGTATCTTAATACTTGCCAAACTGCTGCAACCGGAGAATACGCTATCCGCAATCCTTGTTACCGCATCGGGGATCTCAATACTTGTCAAACTGCTGCAACCGCTGAATGCAGAGCTCCCAATCTCTATCACCGCATCGGGGATCTCAATACTTGTCAAACTGCTGCAACCGCTGAATGCATAGCTTCCAATCTCTATCACCGAGTTCGGTATATCAACACTCGTCGACAGGTAGAAACCCCTGAATGCATAGTCCCCAATTCTTGATACGCCCTCCGAAATTGAAACAACAGTAATATCGTATCTTTTTCCATACCAAGGAGCGAGATTATCGATATAATCATAATCATACATATCCCCTGTTCCGGAGATCGCCAAGAGGCCTTTGTCGTCAAGTTTCCACATGACATTATCACCGCACTTGCCACTATCTATGATAGCGGCATAAGTGCACACGCCGTGCATCAGCGCCAGCATCACGGCCGCTATGCACACAATTAATCTCTGTTTCATATCGTTACGTTATTCGGTTGTATTCATACTATGCCACCCCAGCGGTTGAGGTCGTTATACGACAAGCCGATAGGATTGCCCAAGTTGCACGTCAACGCCACCAAATCCCTGCCATAAAGCTTCGTATTAATCCATTTATACGAACGCGTACCTTTTGAATTTGTAAACTTGTGAGGGGCGGAGGCAATGTCGGGCAACGTCGGATCGTAGAACCGGCGCAAGGCATCATACGTGGATCTGCCGAAAACCACCATGCGCTTCGGCTTGATTGCATCAATCAAATCGTGCAAATAGGACGGAGCAAAGCCGGTCATCATCAGCGTCGTATGAACCAAATTTCTGATATTGGTATAATTAGAGCGCGTGGCAAACGGGAATAAGTCGATATGCACTGCTCGCATCGATTTTGCGCCATAGTAGCTCGCATCCATCCCGTTAAGGAACTGCTCAACGCTGCCAAACCACCGGCTGTACGGATGTGCATTGAAATACTCATTGTAACCCTTGAGAATGTCGGCAATCGGGTCACTCATCAGCTTTAATCGTTGTCGGTTGCTCGGCAACAAGGCCAACGAACTCTTGTTGATGTGGTATTCCAACCACGAGGGGTTGGATCCAATGGTAACGATTGTATCGTCGCTGCTCAAATTCTCCCGATCGAAATCGGAAATGGCCGATGCTCCGGATGGGAACAACTGTCCGAACCATAAAATCGGTGGGGTATCGGGATCCAGTTGCCCTGCCAAAGGGTTTGTGGACCAACACAATCTTTGTTGCGCGACTATGCAACGTTGCAATAATTTGTGCATCGTAAA
>CALKKU010000069.1 GCA_937995285.1 uncultured Bacteroidales bacterium
AGCCTCGGGAAGCATCATCATCACCACGCGGTTGTCGGCGCCTACGAGCTGCGGGAGCATCTCGTTGATTGCTTCCAAAGGAATCTGCTGCGACAGCATGTCCATAATCTGCTTTTCAACTTCGATGCCGGGAGCGGGTTCGTTGTCGATGAATACGCGCACGAGTTCACGCGAGAAGTTGTCGGTGGGAGTATCGTTGCGACTGTCGAACAGGCGCTGATAATTGGAGCGGAGTTCGGCGCAAGCGCGTTCGTATTCGCTGACGGTGAAGCCGCCGCGTACGGCACGGAGCAATTCGCGATAAGCGGCTTCGGTGCTCTTGAGCAGGTCGTCCTTGCCGATAATGTAAAGCGAAAGGGCGTCCTTGGTCGATGCCACGAAGAATTCACCTATCGAAGCGCTTGCCATAGCGAACGGAGCGTCGGGACGGTTGGCGATGTCCTCAAGGCGCTGCGACAGCATATTGGCAACCATGTCGGTCATATAGTGAACGGCATAGTGAGCGATGGTGTTGTTCACTTCGCGGGGAAGGAGTTTGTCGACCTTGAACATCATATATGTAGTCGGAGCAGTCATTTCCTTGTCGGCGCCGATTGCATAGATGGTACCGGGGGTGTCTTCAACCTGCACATAATAGCGTTCCTTGGCATTTTCGGGCATCTTGATGGGCGAGAACATTTCCTTGATCTTGCCTTCGATGTAGTCCACGTCGATGTCACCGACAACGATGATACCCTGCTGGTCGGGACGATACCATGTGTGGTAGTAGTCCTTGATAGCCTGCGGGGGGAAGTTGTCGACAACGTCCATAATGCCGATAGGCAGACGCTGGCCATACTTGTTATCGGGATAAATCTTGGGCAGGAACTGCTCGATGAGGCGCATCTGGCCTACAGACGAGCGACGCCATTCTTCGTGGATCACACCGCGTTCGGCTTCGATCTCTTCATCTTCGAGTGCGAGAGCGCACGACCAGTCGTGGAGAATCAAGAGGCATGAGTCCTGTACGCTCTGACGAGCAACGGGAACCGATGAAATGTTGTAAACGGTTTCGTCAACCGAAGTGTATGCGTTCAGGTTGTAGCCGAACTTCACGCCGATCGATTCGAGCCAATTGATGATACCCTTCTTGGGGAAGTTCTCCGTGCCGTTGAAGCACATGTGTTCGAGGAAGTGAGCCAGACCGCGCTGGTTGTCTTCTTCGAGGATTGAACCGACCTTCTGAGCGATGTAGAAGTCGGCCTGCCCCTTCGGGTTCTCGTTGTGACGAATGTAATAGGTAAGACCGTTGGGCAACACACCCGAACGGATAGCGGTGTCAAGCGGCATAGGCTGATTCATCGGGCCTTGTGCCATGACGCCGGTTGCGGACATAAGCCCCATCACAAGGGCCAGACCGCTCTTAATTAATTTATTCATACGTAAATTGAATAAAATGAAACGATATATGATTTGAATTAATTTCTTTCGTTTTCCTCATTAGACTGCAAAAGTAGAGAAAAATTACACGACAAGCGGTTAATAGATGTTAATTTTAAGAATTATCGTGTCAATGTTAAACCTCGTTCGTACTTTTGCATCTAAAAGACAAACCAACACCTTATACAGCTATGAAACGAATCCTACGAACAGTCGCCATAGTCCTGATGTGTGGAGCACTCGCAGTGCCTGCAATGGACGCACGAGGAAGGAACAATACCGGCAACGGAGGCGGAACTACCCATCAGCCCGCCAACCGTCCCGGCAACTCGGGCCGCGGCTCAGGACAGAGCAACAACTCCCGCCCGAGCAATAACAACCGAAACAATAACAGCAATCGAAACAACAATAACAATCGGAACAACAATCGTCCCGGCAACAATAACAGCCGTCCCGGTAACAACAATTCGCGTCCCGGCAATAATAACAATCGACCAAATAACAACGGCAGACCCAATAACAACCGGCCGAGCACCCCGCCGCGCAACGATCACCACAATCCGCCGCGCCACGACAATCACAGGCCCGAACCGCCGCGCCACGATCCGCATCACGACTGCCACCACGGCGGCCCGATGCGTCCCAACATGCCGCCGCCACGTCCGTTCCATCGCCCCACCCCGCCGCCTCACGGCTGGCATCCGGATCCGTGCTGGCATCCGATCCACTCGATTCTCGGCGTGACACTCGGCACTGCATTCAACGTGACGCTCAACGCCTTGTTCAACAGCGGCTACACCGTCAATTCGTATGGCAACAACACCATATACCTCGACAACGTGCGAATGCTCAACATGACGTGGCCCGATGCAACGCTGTTCTTCAACGACGCAGGCGGCCTGTATGCTTCGCGATTCGTCTACTCGACGTCGAACTACGACCTGAGCCGCTACAACACCACATATTCGATATTGGTGCAGAACTACGGTTCGCCCGTCAGCGTACAGAACAACAATAACGGCATCGAAACCACTTGGTGGGGCAACGGCGGCCAATTCATCCGCCTCGCATTCGTCAACGACTATGCCAACAACGGCTATATGCGCTACTTCACCACGCTGAGTTTCGGCAACTAACCCGGCTCACTGATTTGTAACGAAATTACATTTTTTCATAAAATAGAATGGTTTGATGATTGCTCGTCGCGATGACGGGCAATCATTTTTTCGTACTTGGCACTTTGGCCGAGATTTCGTAACTTTGTCGCCCATAATTAAAGTTCTACTATGCGTTTCCCTCCACTCCCTCCGATTGTTAAAAATCTGTTGATTATCAATGTCATCATAACATTGGCGATGATCGTCGCTCCGTCGCTCGAAGCAAGCCTTAACCGCCTGTGCGCCCTCCACTACTTCTCCTCGCCGGGCTTCAACCCCGCACAGTTGGTGACATATATGTTCCTACATGCCAACCTCACGCACCTGTTTTTCAACATGTTTGCTCTCGTAATGTTCGGCGGCATCATCGAACGGGCCATGGGTTCGGCACGCTTTCTCACCTACTATCTCTCGTGCGGCATCATGGCCGCACTCATTCAGATGGGCGTATATGCCGCGATGCTGTCGCACTATCAAACGCTCGTGTCACCCGAAGATTATCAGCACATCATCAACGAAGGCTGGAATGTCATCCAATCGGGAATGAACTTCGTCGATCCGACAGCCGGAACAATCAACGCACTCGTCAACGGCTCCATGGTCGGCGCGTCGGGGGCTATCTACGGCGTCATCCTCGCCTTTGGTATGCTGTTCCCCAATCAACCGCTCTACCTGTTCTTCATTCCCGTCCCGATCAAGGCCAAGTGGATGGTCATCGGCTACGGCCTTCTCGAATTGGCATCCGGTCTGAGCACCGTCACAAGCAGCACCGACAACGTAGCGCACTTCGCCCACCTCGGCGGTATGATTGCCGGCGTCATCCTCATCCTCTATTGGAAGAAGAAAGGTGTGTTCAACAACCGTTGGTTCTTCTGATGCAAATAATCGCTCCTCTGCAAGATGAAACTATCGTTTAGTCGCTCCACAATCGGCACCGACATCCTGTTCGTGGTGCTGTGCATCGTCTACTTCGGCTTCGACACGCCCGACGGCTCCTCGCCGTTGGCGCTGCACTGCTCGATCGGCGACATCGCAGCCGCACCTTGGCAATTGCTCACCTACTCCCTGACCCACACAGGACTTATCCACCTGCTCGTCAACCTCATCGTATTGGTAGTCGGCGGCTCGCTTTTGGAAAAATCCACATCGACGCTTCGGATGTTTGCCGTGTACGCAGCGGGAGCGATTGCAGGCGCCGTAGTCTTTGCGGCCACCTGCGTAGCCGTCGGCGTCGACGACGCCACACTCTCCGGCTCGTCGGCCGCAGTCCTCGCCGTATGCGCCGCATGGCTCGGCCAACTGCCCGAAGCCTCAAGTATGATTAAGAGCAACCCGCGCATTCGGCTTGCCGTCATCGTGGTGCTGCTCATCGCAGTGGCAGGAGTCACCGGCGACAACCCCGGCGGCAGCCTCGCCCACATCGGCGGCATAGTCACAGGCTGGCTCCTCGGCCGCTACTTTGCCAACAACCGAGCGGCAGCGTCGGACATGTCAGACCTGTCCGACAAGCCCGACCCGTCATCCGACATCCTCGCCAAAGCCGAGCGTTCGGGCTTCGCATCGCTCAGTGCCGACGAGCGCCGACGATTGTTCAAATCCTCCAATCCTTCACGCAATGGCAGCAAGCAACAGTAATCAATCATGGTGGCGCAAGGTGCTCAACATCATGCTGTGGGGACTTACCGTCATCGCCGCACTCGGCACCATCGCCGGAGCCTACGGCGGTGACTATTCGCCGGCCGAATGCCGCTGGCTGTGCCTGTTCGTGCTGTCGTTCCCCGGTTGGATAGTATTGCTGCTGATGATGACCGTACTCGATGCGCTGTGGTGTCGCAAGGCACTGTTGGCCGTCGTGCCCACATTGGTAGTATGCGCCACTGCCATCTACAATTTCAGTCCGCTCAACATCACCGGCCCGTCGGAAAAGACCTATGCCGACTGCCCGAAAATCAAAGTGTTGTCGTACAACGTTGCCGGATTTCACGACAACGATTCCACCTACACTTATCCCGGCGACTTCAACCGCACTATCGACAACATTATTCAAGCCGATGCCGACATTGTGTGCATACAGGAGGCCTACGGCATCTACTCAACCAAGCGCAACCCCGTGAGCCGCACGCAGCTCGACACCATCCACGCCATGTACCCCTACATCTACACATCGTGCGAGTCGCTGCTGCTCCTGTCGAAATATCCCGCCACGCCGCTCGCCACCGGCCATGTCGACGGCAAAACCAACGACATAGCCGTGTACCGCCTCGAAGTCGAAGGAGTGCCCGTGACGCTGTTCAATGTCCACCTCGAATCGTACAATCTCCGCCGCAACGACAAGGAGCTCTATCAGGGCATAACCAACCTCGACAAAGGCGGCAACTCCATTCGCGCGACACTGTCGGGTGTGAAGTCGCAGCTCATCGGCAAAATCGTTCACTCCGCCGAAGCGCGCGCCATCAACGCCGACCGCCTCTGCTCCTACATCGAGAGTCTCGGCGGCCCGAACATCATCGTCACCGGCGACTTCAACGACGTTCCGGGATGCTACACACTGCGCCAACTCGCCGGACACGACCTCAAGGAAGTTTATCCGAAAGTAGGCTTCGGCCCGATGATTACTTTCAATGCCGACCGCTTCTACTTCCGCATCGACCACACGCTCTATCGCGGAGCACTCGCACCGCTGTCAATGACCCGAGGCCGAGTGCCGTCGAGCGACCACTATCCGCTGCTCACCACGTTCGCCCTCACCGCACCCGAAAAATAAGCGACCGCAGCGACAGAAAATTAAGCGGCCCGATACGCCCGCAATATCCCGAGGAATTTGTAACTTTGCGTTTAGAAGTCGACAGGCAACCTCTCGACTACAAAACGACTACAAGATGAAAATTTTTTCGACAGAAGAAATCGAGGATATACTGAAATATACACTTCGCGAACAAGGGCTTACAATCGATCAGTTCATCGAGAACATCGGTGAGGCACTCGCCTTGGAAATCATCACCAACAACACACCCGGGCATCGCCTCGTGGTGTTCGCCGGCCCCGAACGCAACGGTGCATATGCCCTTGCCACGGCCCGGCAACTGAGCATGCAGGGCTTGCGGCCGATGATTTACCTTTTCAACATCGGCGGCAACCGCCTCTCCGACGAGTGTCGCGCCGCACGCGACACCTTGCGCGAAGCCTGCGGCGATGAAGCTCTCATCGAGGTCACCGGCACACAGTTCACGCCGCCCGACCTCCAGAACGACGTCACCGTCATCGACGGCCTCTTCGGCGCCGAGCGCACCACCCCGCTGTCCGGCGGATTTCAGAGCATCGTGCGACACATCAACGAGACGTGCCGCCGCATCATATCCATCGATGTCCCGTCGGGTCTGCTTGTCGACACTGTCGACGTGCTCATCAACCGCAACATCATCCACGCCCACCTCACCCTTGCCATCGGCATGCCGCGAATGGCTTTCTTCATGAAAGAGAATGCCGAACTGCTCGGCAACTGGAAGGTGGTGCCTGCCGACTTCTCGCAGCGCGCCATCGAAAAGACGCCGTGGCGCTACCACATGGTTGAGCGCAGCGACATCCGCCGCCTTGTCCCGCACCGTCCGCTGTTCGAGAGTAAAGCCGATGCAGGCGACGCCATAATATTTGCCGGCAGCTACGGAATGCTCGGTGCTGCCGCACTTGCCACCCGCGGAGCACTGCGCAGCGGATGCGGCAAGGTCACGACCCACTGCCCCGGTTGCGGCTTCTTCGTGATGCAGTCCACCGAACCGTGCGCCCTGTGCGACGTCGACACCGACAAGTTCGTCATCACCGAGATTGAACTCAAACACGACTACCGCGCCGTGGCCATCGGCCCGGGTATCGGCACCGCCGACGCCACAATCGACGCCCTCGACGCATTCCTCAAGATAGCCAATGCAGGCAGCCGTCCGCTCGTGCTCGACGCCGACGCGCTCAACTGCATATCCATCCGCCCCGAGATGCTCAACCATATTCCGGTGAAGTCGATACTCACGCCGCACGCCGGCGAGTTCGACCGACTGTTCGGCCGCCAGCCGTCGAGCAACGCACGACTGCGCAAGGCCTGCGAAGTGGCTCAGCAATACCATATTTTCATCATCCTCAAAGGCCGCTTCACAGCCATTGTCTACCCCAACGGCAAGGTGTACTTCAACCCCACCGGCACCCCGGCACTTGCCACCGGCGGTTCGGGCGACGTACTCACCGGCCTGCTTGCCGCCCTTATGGCCCGCGGCCTGCTGCCCGAACGTGCCGCCGTTGCAGGTCCGTACATCCACGGCCTCGCCGGCGAGCTGGCCGCACAAGCACTCGGCACTTACGGCGTTACAGCAGCCGACGTAGCCGACTACATAGGCCGCGCCATCAAATCAATAATCGAATAAACTCACCCATCCCAGCTATGAATACACGTCTCCTTATCGCCTCGGCCGCCCTCGTGCTTGCCGCCGGTGCCAACGCTCAGACAACCCAACGCTTCACGGCCTCCAAAGCCAACGAATACGGACTCACATACTCCCTGCCGGCCACGGTGCTCAACATCACCGTCGAGACCGAGCACGCAGCCACCACTCCGGGCGAGTTCTACAACTATGCCCGCCGCCACCTTGCCATCAACGATGCAGTCACCGCACCGTCGTCGACCGTAAAGGTGAAGTCAGTGACAGTCACCACCTCGGGCGTGGCCGACAACTCCAACCGCTGGATGGTGCAGTTCAAGAACGGTGCGCCGCTCTACATGCTGCTCACCGACGACGGCACACCGCTGACCCTCAACACCGAGCAACTCGCCGCCGATGACGCTCCCGAGCTGCCCGTGGCCGTGGCACGCCGCCCCACGATTCTCGAAACGGATGCCGCACGCCAGGCTATGACACAGGATATGATTCGCTCCTCATCGACATCGAAGCGTGCCGAACTCGCCGCGCAGCGCATCTTCGAGCTGCGCGACATGCGCTCCGACCTTCTCTCCGGCCAGCTCGACAATCCGCCGGCCGACGGACAGGCCATGCAGCTGATGCTCGACAACATCGCCAATCAGGAAGCGGCTCTCACCGCCATGTTCTCGGGCACGACATCATCGTGGACCGAAGTGAAGACAATCACCCTGCGCCCCGACACCACCGACATCGACAACATGGTGATAGCACGCATATCGCCCGTCGACGGCATCATCAATGCCGACAACCTCGCCGGCGCACCGCTGTCGCTGTCGCTCACCGTCACAGAGCGCGGCACACTGCCCGTGACCGACCGCGGCGAAGAGAAGCGCTTCCCCAAGGGCGGCGTAGCCTACACCATCCCCGGCACGGCACACCTGTCAATCAGTTTTGAAGGTCGCGAAATCGCATCGACCGACGTCACCCTCGCTCAACTCGGCGTCACCTTCGGCATCGACCCCGCCCTGTTCACCGACAAGAAAGCCCCCGCGCGCCTCATCTTCGACCCCGCCACCGGCGCCATCCGCCTCTTCGGCCCCGCCGAGTGAAGTTTCAGAACAGCCCTCTTGGCTACCGTTTTAATTACCTCTTCACTCACTTATAAAAAGCCCATAACTTTACTGAAAATCTCAGCGAGTTATGGACTTTTTATTTAACCATGATAATGCTTTTTCGACATTCAAGGTGAAATTATTTATTCGGCAATGATGAACTCACCTATGCATGTTTGATTAAGTCGGCGCTCAATATCGCCTATCGTAACAGCCCCGTCTTTCAACTGCTTCATATTAATCATAAGGTAAATCGTATTAGTCGTGTCTGCTACTTGATAAACCCGAAAGTCCATAAATCAATAATGCGAAGCGAACCGGAGTCCTTACTTCGCATTATAAATGTGGGTTTATAATATTCTGTGAACAAAATCAAGGAAGAATGTATTTGTACGACGGAATACGCAATTTTTCTCGTTCAGCAGTTGTTATGCCCTTGAGTTTTATGACATTTCGCGTCTGAGCGCAACCGTCGTGGCCGCCGGTCTTAGCAATGGCAGTCAACGTAAAGGCTGTTTTCTTCGAGATTTTCATTATTTCTATTTGGTGCCGAATTATGACATCGCAAAATTAGTCATTTACAATCAATTAAACAATTTTGTTTTCAATTTTGAGGAAAGGTAGTGGCGAGCCTTCGGCCCGCCAGACATTGCACAACGTTCAATGCCATATATCACAACTTATTATGCGTTAATGGCATGCGAAACGCATGCCGCTACACCCACCACATTATGTCAATATTTAATTATTACTGTCCGCTAAATTATAAATCATCGAGTCCAACCTCTTGAGAATTAGAAGTTGGACTTGATTTATTGATTGGACAAGCCCCCTTATGTCATTTTTTATGGCACAGGCGGCGATTCCGAGGCTTCGGCGAGCATAGCCTTTAGGTCTGCATCGGGTTGATTGAGAAACTTTTCGAGATTGATGTAATACATCAACATTATGCGCACGATTGTTGCCAGACCGAAGAAACTCCAACGCCGTTTCAGAGAGCATTGCAACACAGGCAGCAACAGATTGGCTATAAGCGTGACCCATATCTGTATTTTGATGGCATTTGCGCTTTCTCCATAGAAGTTTCTCAGATGGAAGTTCTGCTTGATCTGCTTGAAAAAAGATTCAATCTGCCAGCGACGTCGGTATATTGCCACGATTAGAAGATCTTTATTGGTGGCATACAGGTCACGATAGACCTCCTCAAAGAATTTTTCCGGCCGTCTGGAATTAGCGTCAGACAGAGTGAGTGCTACGTTTAGGCACACCGGCAATGCCGACATGTTGGAGTTTGCGCACCTCTGCCGTCATAGATGTCTCAATTTCACGTAATGAATCGAACCGCTGTATTACAGCATAGAGCATCGTCAACAGATGCGTAAAGCCGTCAAAGATCTTGACGTACCTCTCGCCGCCGTGTTTGCGACTCATCTCAACTATTTTGTCACGTTCAAGTGATTTTATCAACTGTCCGTATATCGGCTGTCCGAAGAAATTGCTACTTTTGCCCATGGTTATTCTTGGTTTGTTTGGCGACACCAAAATAACCAATTAGGGCTGACTCCTGCAAATGGAATCAGCCCTAATTTTTTTCAACGGCTCAAAAAGTTTAGCGGACAGTAATAATTCTTTTCCATAGGTTCAGAAATTATATCCTCCGCGAGGACGGCGTTTCATACCGGCTGTCATTGCTGCCGCTTGTTCGGCAAGAGAGGGAACAACCGAATGCTTTCTCCCGCTCTCAATCCATGCGTAAAGTTCGTCCTCATAGAAATAGAGGAGCTTGCCGCGCTTGTAGCTCGGAATGGAATCATTCGGAGCTTTGATGCCGCGGTAGAGAGTCGAAAGAGACTTGCCTATTATCTGGCAAGCCTCTTTCGCATACACGAGTCTGCGCGAGGACTTGGACTGTTTGGAGTGGCCGTCTATGCCTGCCTTTTCAAGCAGGTCAAGCACCCGGTCGAGTTTTTCGGAGAGACCGCTTACCACATGTGGCAGCTGGTCGAAGGTGATTGTAGATGTATTCATATCACTTTTGGTTTTGGATTTCGTTTGAAATTCTAACCGCAAAGTAAAAAGGTGAAGTACACCGGAGAGTTCATAGGATATGTCGGACTTCATGAAATAGGTTTTGATGCGGACTTCACTCCCGGTATAGAAATAGGCTGGCGTCTTGCCGCTGATTATCACAACCAAGGTTATGCTACCGAAGCAGCCAAAGCGGTACTGGAATTGGCTAAAGGCTTGGGAATAGATAGATTGTATTCATTCACCGCTAAAATCAATATTCCGTCGGAACGCGTGATGCAGAAAATCGGGATGACAAAAGTCAGAGAGTTCGACCATCCGAGGTTATCAGAGGATTCACCCTTGCTGACCCATGTGCTTTATACGATTGAGTCGTAAGTAGTTGCTAAAAATTAAACGACATATGTATAATTTGAAATCTTGAACTATAAAACTTGGTCTTTTGGGCCGCTTTGGTTTTGTCGCTGTAAGAATTTCAAGATTTTTGACTACCTTTGCCTTATGAAGCAGATTGATTTACTCAATGCATACGGTCTTTTTTCTGATTATCAGAATCAGAGAGAGAATTCGGCAGAGATGTTTATAAGCCTCTCTGAGGAGTTATCACGTTTCATAAACGAGTCGCCATACAGTCCTCCGTTTGAGGGATGCATTTTAGATATAATTGGAGGCATACGAGAACCTTTGGCCAGTAAAATTATCGGAGCAATATTCTCATATAGGGATTGCGCCACAAAAAAGCCAATTATACTGGAATCTTTTTTACACACTTTCATCTCGAAGGACATATCGGTATCAAATCCACGGATAGAAGTCGAATCGTCTCATTTTGACATATCCATCATAGATAAAGCTTTTGCTCTGGTCATAGAGAACAAATTAAATGATGCCCCATTTCAAAGGAATCAGTTGGCCAGGTATCTCAAAAAAATGAATAGCAAAGGATACGACGAAAGTCAAATCTATATGGTGATACTTCCAAAGTTTGCATCCAAAGGCCCCCGATTATCGGCAGGAAGACTTCCGAAAGATTGGAATCGCCCAAATGGATGCAGAAAATGCGGAGTGGGTCAACACGAATGCTTGTGTGATTTTCCGTCGCATGAATACACTTCTGAGCGATTGGAATGTTGTAAAGATTGTGACAAAACAATTTTTGAGCGCTCTCAGAAGAGGGTCTATACTCTTCATAATGAATTCGCTGAATGGTTGCTTGAAATTGCGGAAACTCTCCCTCAAAAGGAAATGCCTATTAAATCATGCATGATTCAATTTGCTGATTATATTAAAGGTCTTTATTCAACCCGATTTAACAACAAACTAAAAATGGAGATCACAGACTTCCTTAAAGAGAAGATATTGAATGGCATCAGTGCCGAATCAGATTGGCAGATAACCAATGAAAAACTTAAGGAGCTGGACCAGTTGAGGAACGCTGTTAACGAACTTCTCGCTTCAGTTTCAATTGAGGCCGTCAAAAAATGGGAGAAAGAACTGATTGTTGATTATCCAGAAATCAAACATGACGAAAAAAACGGACAATATTCCTTTGGCCTCTTAATAAACGGTGTGTGGGGCGGTTGTTGGTCCGGTACAGGCCCAGACAATAAAAGAAGCAATAACAACAAACCTTATTGGGGATTTTGGTGCAAGGATAAACCAAGTGAGGAGCAGGTTGATATGGTAAAATCAATTCTTAAGGACTGTGAGTTCGACAAGGAAGTCATAGATATGGTCAGCGATAAAGAGGGGTTCATGATATGGGAAAATATTTGTGAAGGGAACGTGCTTTGCAATGGAGCCTCTCGTTGCAGAGAGTTCTATGAAGCGGCCAAAGCGAAAGAATATTTGGCTTAGTGGTCAAAAAGCTTCTTTACATAATACTCGCGTTCGTGAATTCAAGGAATCATCTTGTGTGAAACGGAATTTCACATAAGATGATTATCTTTGCAGTCTAATCATTACATGAGTATGGCTGATTCGACAATGCGCAAATATATCTGGCTGATCAACACTATTCTTGACGCCGGAAAAATTACTTTCAAGGAGATAAGTGATAAGTGGGACCGTTCATCCCTAAATTACAATGGAACAGAGTTGTCCAAACGCACGTTTCATAATCATAGACAGGCAATTCTCACAGAATTGGGAGTTGACATCCAATGCGCCTCAATGCGTGAGAATAGCCAGTATTTCATAGCAAACAAGGATGAGATAGAGAACAATGAAGTTCTTGGTTGGCTGACCGACAGTATGGCCACGGAGACTCTGATTCTTGAAAACAGAGCTATTGCTGAAAAGATTATTCTTGAACCGATTCCCGGAGGTCGGGAATGGTTACATATCCTTTCGCAGGCATTGAAAGAGAATAGACGTATCAAGTTCAGATACACATCTTTCCATTCCATGCAAAAGAATGATAGGGAAAGAATCCTTGAGCCTCTGTGTCTCAAACTCTTCAAACGACGTTGGTATATGCTCGGCCAAACAGTTGACAGCAAGCAGCAGCGGACTTATGCCTTAGATAGAATCCAGACCTTGGAAATGTTGGAGGAAACATTTGATTATCCCGAAGATTTCTCTGCCAAAGAATACTTTGCCAATCTTTACGGTATCTGTCAGGATAGCTATTCCAAGCCAACAAGGGTTATTCTGAAATGCTTCCATGAATTTCCGAAGTATATCAAATCGCTCCCTCTACATCCGACACAGGAGGAACTCGAAACCGGTGATGGTTTCGCCACCTTCGGTTACTACATGTCTCCTGCCTATGATTTCATTCAGGAGATTATGAGCCACGGCAATGACATCGAGGTGCTGACACCTCTGTGGCTACGGGATTTAGTAGCTCGCCGATCACGTGATATGGCCAAACTCTACGAAAAATGATATTTTTCTGAAAATCGTTTTCATATATGAAACGATTTTTCACACGTCCTCTCTAACTTTGCGGCATAACAAGGAAAGAGAACATTGAAAACATCGACCGACCCTTTGCAATCTGTCTGCTGAATCCGGCAGACTTCGCCTTGAATAAATCAGGGCGCAACCAAATGTTAGTAACTCGGCGTCGGCCCTGCACGCCCTTCGCTCCAGTCGTGCGCTTAACATCAGCTTCGGCTTCGCCTCTCGCTGATGGAGTGGCGCACTCCTTCGCTCAAAGCGCACATTGCCGAGGCCTCGACAGCTGGTCTCCCTTCGGTCGCCCAGCGCCATCCGGACACGAAAGTAAGGTCGATGTTTTCAAGTCTCCTCCTCAAAAACTAAAGTTATGAGAGAGCAAATCGCTGAATATCTCAGAGGGATACCCATCAGAAACCGAAAGGACTTTTTTGAAGTTCTCAATCTCATCGCGCCACCGACTGACGGATGGGCACTCGCCGAACCCATGTCGGCGAGAAAGATCATGCACTTTGCTTCTGCCAAAGTTCGCGCCAAGTCCTATGTTGATTTTACTATCCCAAAGAAATCAGGCGGCGAAAGAAAAATCAGCGCCCCGGTCAAAGACCTGAAGGCCATTCAGACTGCCATCAACCTTCTGTTGCAGTCATTGTTTACACCCTCTCCTCATGCGACCGGTTTTGTCATAGGCAAGAGTATCAAGGATAATGCCATAATTCATGTAGGGCAGACATGTATCTTCAATACTGATTTGGAAAACTTCTTTCCGAGCATTACAAAGAAGATGGTACGGAAAGCGTTGCATAGAGAACTTGGCAATTCCCTCGGCGACAACGATGCCATCAACATAATCTGCCGACTATGCACTGTTCCCAATTCAGAAGGTACTGAGGTTCTACCGCAGGGTGCTCCGACATCGCCGGTTCTTTCCAACATTGTGCTGAAATCTCTTGATGAAGAGCTGGTCAGACTTTCCGAACAGATGGGGTGCCGCTACTCCCGATACGCTGACGACATAACTTTCAGCCATAGTAAAGCTATCCGCCGGATGAGTCCTTTCTGGTTTCAACAAATCAGGAAGGTTATAGAAAATCATGGGCTGACAATCAATGAGAAAAAGACAAAGACCTTCGTGCCGGGCATACGTCGAGAAGTGACAGGCGTGGTTGTCAGCGATAAAATCAATGTGCCCAGAGCTTATGTGAAGCAGCTCCGGACTCTTCTCCATCTATGGGAGAAGTATGGATATGAACGCACTCAGGCAATATTCGTCAAGGATTTCGGCAAAGGCATCTCCAAGAATCTTGTCAATGTCATAGACGGTAAAATCAACTATCTCGAAATGATAAAAGGGAAAGAAGACCCGACATATCGTAAGTACAAGCGCAAATTAAAAAGACTTCAATGGCTTGAAAAAACAATCAAAAACCATCAAAAATAAAGCAGTATGAATATCATTTATCTCCATGGGCTTTCTTCTTCGGGACAGTCCAACACCGCAAGACTATTGCGGGAACTCCTGCCGGATGACAATGTCGTTTCGCCTGACATTCCTGTTGAACCGATCGAAGCTCTTCAGATGCTTCTTGAATTGGCTGGCAAGTATCCGGTCAAGAACACTGTCGTCATCGGCACATCAATGGGCGCCATGTTCGCCTTTCAAATGAAGGGATATCGTCGAATCCTTGTGAGCCCTGCGTTTCATGTCTCGGATTTTCTTCATGACAAGGTCGGTACAAGTCTGCCATTCTTCAACGAACGCGAGGACGAGGCGAATAGCTTCTATGTAAGCGAGGATTTGTGCGACAGTTATCGTTCCATGGAAACTTCACTTTGGTCTAATAACTTCGAAGGTAGCAAAAACATTCTTGCTCTCTTTGGAGACGAAGACGACGTATGCGATGATCGTGAAGAATACAGCAATGCCGGTTATTTCTTTTCGGAATTTCATGGAGGCCACCGACTGAACGAACAGTTGATACAGGAAGTGCTTCTTCCTGTCATCGAATGGGCAAAGACCCATCCGGAATTCATCCCTGAAACCATAGAGCTTCCGTTTTCTGAGGTTCGTGGAGGAGATACAGCCTTCTTCTATGAAAGCGGAGTATATAATCGGGATGCCTATGATTCCTGGTTCAAGGTGTACGCAAAAGGTATCGGCCATGATTGGTTTGACAAAATCAAAGCAGATAGAAACGGCGAAACAATTCCTGATGGTCGAGTCGCGTCCTTCATCTTCCCGGAATTACCGCAAGGCGTTGATGAAGATTCTGTCGAATTGGTCTATGGCAATCGCGCGGGCAAATGTCCTACAGTGGAATTCTATGGTCATGGCCACCTTGCTATAATCCATCAGGAAATCAAAATCGGCAGCCAGATATTCAGAAACGCCTGACCATACTCTATTAGAAGGGGGGCTTTGACCATTCTTTTCTGTTTGGTATTATTACTGTCCGCTAAATTATAAATCATCGAGTCCAACCTCTTGAGAATTAGAAGTTGGACTTGATTTATTGATTGGACAAGCCCCCCTTATGTCATTTTTATGGCACAGGCGGCGATTCCGAGGCTTCGGCGAACATGGCTTTTAGGTCAGCATCGGGTTGATTGAGAAACTTTTCAAGATTGATGTAATACATCAACATTATGCGCACTATTGTAGCGAGACCAGAGAAACTCCGGCGCGCCTCATCTTCGACCCCGCCACCGGTGCAATCCGCCTCTTCGGCCCCGCCGAGTAAACGGATTCAGAATAATTCCAATTGAAGTCCACGACACATATAATCTTGTAATTATCAGTTAATTACATACTATCATTTTCAATTTTTGAGGTAAACTTTGAGATACAATACAGCTTGCTATTGTATACAAAAACGCGAGGCGGCCGGTTGGGGCTGCCTCGCGTTTCTGGTTTATTACTGCGGCCTGTGTATTAATTCTGCTGTTGCACCGGGATTGTTGTTGTTCGATTGCTCATCCACACTCCTACGAGGAATAATGCTATCACCAAAACGACAAGTTCAACCATAGAACAACAGAAATATGCTTTATCAAGATTCTGAATTTTCTGAATAAACGAGTGATTATAATCATACGAACCTATAGCATACGCATTTGAAGCTGCATACGCATCTGATATCATTTTTAATATATACGCTTCCACGATAGTCAATACATATGCCAAAGTGCCAACTACTTTGGCCGGCATCCACGACCGCAACGACAACACGTAGGCTATAACTATTGCCCCGGGCACCAGACTGAACAATACAAAAGCTGCCGTTTGATTGTCATTACCGGTAATTTTAAGCAGATGTTCTCCGCCCAAGGCACATATATGATCGACGCCATATAAAGCATATAATACAATAATCAAGCCGGCAAAGACTTGTCCGAGAATATTGTTAAACGCCCGACGACTCTTTACCACAAAAACTGCCGTAACGCACACCGTAAAATTTGTCAATATGCCAAAAATATTCAAAAGACTTGCACGCAGTTTATAAAGATTTTCTATAGAATCACTATCGTAAAGTCCACTCAGCTTGTCTTTCAAATAAAATTGCGATACCCATACCACTATAAGCATCAAGAGACTCGCACCGAACAGGCCGAGCAGCGCCACGCAGACCGGCGTCTTCTGATTGTTTTTAATATTATTCATATCCATGATATTTAGATATTTACGCTTGGTGGGCGGGGCGGAGGAGGTCGTTGACAGTCTTTACAGGGTTGAATGTCGATGAGGGCACTTCGACGAAGACGGTCGACCAGTTGCTCATGGCGCCGTTCCACAGGCCGGGCAGTTCGAGGGCGCGAAGCTCACGACCGCCGAACGACTTCGACGAGATGAAGCCTGTGTGAGCATCGACATAGTCGGGCAAGCGGAACGGATGACCTTCTACGTCCTTGATGTAGCACACGAGGTCGACGGGGTTGAAGTGTGTGGCTTGCTTCATCATGGCCATGTATTCGGCGTTGTCGGGGTCTATTTGGGTGGATTCGAGAATCTGAGGAGACACCGAGCCGTCGAAGTTTTCGGCAAGGAACGGGCCGCCACCCGGCTCACCGTCGTTGCGAACCATACCACACACGCGCAACGGGCGGTTGAGTTTGCTGACGAGGTAATCGATGAGTTGTTGACGGGGCAGGCTGTCGAACAGCGGACTCGATGTGCACAAGGTGCCGCGCACAAAGTCGACGGCTTCTTTTACCACATCGTCGCCGCACTCGGGGTCGCGTAACAGTTCGAGATATTTTGCCACACGGTCGTGCGTCTGAATCAGCACACCTGCAAGGACTTGCTTGTAGCGGACCGTCGGCTCGCGCAGGCTGTCGGGAACGACATTGTCGATATTCTTAATGAATACAACCGCCGAGTCGATGTCGCCGAGGTTGGCGATGAGGGCTCCGTGGCCGCCGGGACGGAACACGAGATTGCCGGCATCGTCGCGGAACGGCTGATTGTCGAGCGTGGCGGCGATGGTGTCGGTCGACGGCTTCTGCTCCGAGAGCGATATGTCGTAGACCACGCCGAAGCGCTGTGCCATAGCGGGAACGACATCTCGAAGTTTGGCTTCAAAGAGAGCACGGTGCTCGGCCGACACGGTGAAGTGAAGACGCACGCGACCGTGCGACACGGCAGTCTGAGCGCCCTCGGCGAGATGTTCTTCGAGCGGAGTGCGAGTGTGGTCGGCATCGTAGCGGTGGAATGTGAGCAGGGCCTTGGGCAGGCTGCCGTAGTTCATACCGTCGTGGCCGATGATGGCCGATATGAGTTCCTTATGGCGACCGGCGGCTGCAAGAGCCGATGCATCAACGCCATAGAGACGGCGGCATACATCGTTGAGTTCGGCAAGGAACGGCAGTTTGTCGAGATTGTCGATAAGTGCCGCCACGGGCGAACCGGCCGGAGC
>CALKKU010000070.1 GCA_937995285.1 uncultured Bacteroidales bacterium
CATATTACGAGCCGCTGACTTTTGTGTGTCAGATTAAATGCTCCGATATTGCTGAACTCGATACCGAAGGATTGCTCCCCCACTCCGGCATTCTCTACTTCTTCGCTCCGATTAACTACTTCATGGGTGAAACCGACACGCCGCTATCGATGCACGACAATCCTGTGGTAATCTATTCCGAACGGGAAGACGGGCTGAAGCCCTATCGACTTGTGTGGGAAGGCACGGACGATTCAATCTTTCAACCTGCCGAAGCTATCGAGTTCTCTGCCGGCGCCGATACGTACGCCGACGTCATAGACGACCACGCTTTGCTCTGTCCGCTTGTCGACGACATCGCCGACTGGTATCCGCGCACTATATCACTTTTGCAGATTGTAGAATCCGACGAGTGGAATCTTCGCTTTTTCGATTGCGGTTCCTATTTGTTCCTCATATCGCGCCAAAGTTTGAGAACTCGTCGCTGGGACACAGTACGTGGCTACGTATTTACTTATTGATTTTCGTCCTCGTCGTCCTTGAACAATTCGTTCCGGTCGTCCATGCGACAATAATTGCTGAGCATCGCTATCAGTCGGCTTATCTGCTGCAATGCTTTCTGTGTGTCGGCTGATATTTCCGCACCTTTGAGTTTTAGCATAAGCGTCCCGTACAGAGCGTTGAAGCAAGTTTCGATTTCGCCCTTGGGATCTGCACCCGCTTTTGCTCTCAATTCCACGATAAACGGTAGTGTAGCATAGAACTGCTTGGTGTATTCCTGAAATTTCGGGTCTTTCAACAGGCGGTTGTGAATGTCGCCAAGGCGAGCCAACACATTCTTGTTAATCTGCAAGTGTCCCGACTTTTCCACCTCCTCGCGTCGCATCATATCGATAAGCGATTCATACCACTCGGTCATTTCTTTCTTGTGAGCGTCGTCGAGACCGAACTTGTCGATAATGTTGGCCTTGATTTTATCGATGTCCAAGCCGTTGGCTCTGATCAGGTCTTCGATTTGCCACATATATAGCAAGTATTCTGCAATATTTTCTTTGCGTTTCTGCGATGCGATGTACATAGCGAGTTATAGTCAGTGTTATTGTTCTTGATTAAAAGTTTTGAGAGCGAACGTCGTGCCGTCAAATTCGCCATACGACACTTTGTCGATGCAGTCGCCGAGAATTATCATCCGGCGATTTTGTGCGAATGTGCCGTCGAAATCTCTGTGGTGATGCCCCATTATCATATAGCGGGCGCCCGGGACTTCGTCAAATGTCGGCAAGGCATTCCTCACCACATTGTCCATAAAGTCACGTTCCGTCATTTCAGCGTGCGACTTGCGGCTGCCGCTGCTCCAACGGTGGGCAAACGGCACGGTCCAGCGCGGATGTATGGCCGAGTAAAGCCGCTGACACAGTTTGTTTCTGAACAGCGTGCATATCAGCCTGAACGACCGTTTTTGCCGGCCTATGCGGTCGCCGTGTGCCAAGATAAATTCCGTACCGGCTATGTCGCGGACAATGTAAGGAGCGTCGACCACTTCTATTCCGAGCTCATCGCGCAGGTAATCGAACAGCCATATATCGTGATTGCCGGTCAGCCACGTGATTTTCACGCCCCTGTCGGCAAACGCTGCAAGCGCTCCGAAGAAGCGCACATAGCCGCGCGGCACCACGTTGCGATACTCATACCAATAGTCCAACACATCGCCGAGCATATACAGGTGTGTGGCCTTGTCGGCGATAGAATTCAAAAACTCGACCACGCGGCGCTCCTGCTGCCGCGGGTCTTTGATATACGATGCTCCGAGGTGTATGTCGCTGATGAAATATATCATAAAAAACCGAGTTCGAGCTTGGCTTCCTCACTCATCATATCCTGCGTCCATTCCGGCTCGAACACCACATTGACATTAACCGCCGTGACGCCCGGGATTGAACTGAGCTTCTGATGTATGTCGTCGACGATGAAGTCGCCCATCGGGCAGTTGGGCGCTGTCAGAGTTATGTCGATGTTGAGCACGCCGTCGTCCTGCAAGTCGATCTTGTACACAAGGCCGAGCGAATAGATGTCGACAGCTATTTCGGGGTCGACAACCGTCTTGAGATACTCAACGATTTTTTCTTCTATTTTGAGTTTTTCTTCTGCTTTCATATCACTTACAAAGTTACGACTTTATTGGCGTGCTTGTCAAGAATTACCTATAAAAACTATCGCGGATAATCTAAATGTCGATAATAATTGTTAACTTTGCGACAAATGAAATAACTCAAAACTTAAATACTATGGCAACAACTAAAAGATTTCTTGCTGTAATAGTGGCGCTTGCATTTATGCTTCCCGCTATGGCTCAGTTCTCGTTCGGTCCTCGTTTGGGCGTGAATGTCAACAAACTGCACTTCGATGAATCAATTCTCAACACCGACAACCGCGCCGGTTTCAACGGCGGTCTCGAAGTGGAATTCATGATTCCGATGCTCAACTTCGGTTTCGATCTCTCGGCTATGTACGTACATCGCGTTGCACAGGCAAGCCTCGAAGCCGGTGGCAACGAAATTGCCGCATCAAAGTCGAGCGACTACATCGAAATTCCCTTGAACCTCAAGTACAAGATCGGCCTTCCCGTCGTTGGCAACATCGTAGCCCCCTACATCTTCACAGGTCCCAGCTTCGCATTCCTCACCTCAAAGAAGGCTGTTAGCGAATTTTTTGAAAAAAACACTTGCGACATCGCTTGGAACGTAGGTGCCGGCGTGCAGCTGTTCAAGCACCTGCAGATTGGTGCGTCATACGGCTTCGGTATGACCAAGGTTGTCAAGAACATCAAGACCGACTTCGAAGGTGCCAACATCGACGGCAAGAACCGCTACTGGACCATCACAGCCGCTTGGCTCTTCTGATTCAGTAAATTATAACGACTTTTATGGCGCTTCGGATATTCGCATCCGAAGCGCTATTTTATTGATTATTATACGTTTACACTTAGTTGCAAAA
>CALKKU010000071.1 GCA_937995285.1 uncultured Bacteroidales bacterium
CCGACGGGGTATTTCTCTTCGATATTTTCCCAAGGATCGTTCTTGAGCTGCTTGATGCCGAGCGACATCTTGCGTTCTTCGCGGTCGAGTGTGAGGATAACGGCTTCCACTTCGTCGCCGACTTTCATGAAGTCCTGAGCCGAACGGAGGTGCTGGCTCCACGACATTTCGCTTACGTGGATAAGACCTTCTACGCCGGGAGCGATTTCGAGGAATGCGCCGTAATCGGCCATAACGACAACCTTGCCCTTAACGTGGTCGCCAACCTTGAGGTTGGGATCGAGAGCGTCCCAGGGATGGGGCTGGAGCTGCTTCAGACCGAGAGCGATACGCTTCTTCTCGTCGTCGAAGTCGAGGATAACGACGTTGATCTTCTGGTCGAGTTCGACAACTTCGCTGGGCTTTGTCACGCGGCCCCAACTGAGGTCGGTGATGTGGATGAGGCCGTCTACGCCGCCGAGGTCGATGAACACACCGTAAGAAGTGATGTTCTTGACGGTACCTTCGAGTACCTGACCCTTTTCGAGCTTCGAGATGATCTCGCGCTTCTGCTGTTCGAGTTCGGCTTCGATAAGAGCCTTGTGAGAGATAACGACGTTGCGGTATTCTTCGTTGATCTTAACAACCTTGAATTCCATAGTCTTGCCAACGTAAACGTCGTAGTCGCGGATGGGCTTGACGTCGATCTGCGAGCCGGGAAGGAATGCTTCGAGGCCGAATACGTCGACAATCATGCCGCCCTTGGTGCGGCACTTGATGTAGCCCTTGATGATTTCGTCGTTGGCGAGGGCTTCGTTGATGCGTTCCCACGAACGAGAAGCGCGAGCCTTCTTGTGTGACAAAATCAGCTGGCCTTTCTTGTCTTCCTGGTTTTCAATGAACACTTCCACTTTGTCGCCGACTTTGATGTCGGGGTTGTAGCGGAATTCGCTCATGGGGATGATGCCATCGCTCTTGTAGCCGATGTTAACCACTGCTTCGCGCTTGTTGAGTGCGATGATGGTACCTTCGATTACATCCTTGTCCTTGACGGTGTTAAGCGATTCATCGTAGGTGTGGGTCAGTTCTTCGCGAGATTTTTCACCCACGGTTTCGCCATTTTCATAGGCTTCCCAATCGAAATCTTCGATAGGGCTTTTGGTTTCTTCTGCCATTTAAAAAGTTAATAAATAAGTTAATTAATAGCGGCGACGACACACTCGTAGCCGCACACTGCCGCGGATGCCCGCAACATTGCGCTGCAAAGTTAAGCATTTGCGCGTTGATATGCAACGCTTTGCAAGCGATTTCTGATAATTTTCCCGGAAAAATATCAGAAATTGACGGCGAAGCGCAGCGAGGGCACGCAGGAGGCACGGTCGACGTACTTCGGTACCTCTATGGCCGAGAGCGACATCTCAAGCCGCCGGGCCTTGTGCTTGAAGTGGTAGGCGCTTATCAGCAGCGGTATGCTCGAAAGAGTGACGAGGCCTCCGGCTAATATAACACTGCCGGGTCCTGCGAAGTTGAATTCTCCCTCTTGAATTGAAAAGCAGATTCCCACAAAAGTTGTGAGTGAACCTACCCCCAACGCAGTCCATCCAAGCCAACGTCTTGTATGATATTTACTTAAATAGTTGGAGTATTGGTGAAACACGTTTTTTATTTCATCTGAGGATATATTCTCTACCTCTGTAGTGTCAGTACTACTTGGTCGATAGGAATTCTCTGTTGCTTTGCTTACAGCAGAATTGTCGTTTTGTTGAGCATTAATGCTGAATATGCTTAACAAAAGTAAGGTTATAACTAAATATATATGTTTCATCACAATACGACTTTAACCAACCCTTGAGTGTTGTAGGTCGTGCCATTTTCGTCCTTTATGTGATCACGGCCTATCCACAAGAAATATTTATTCGTTTGGAAAAATACACCTTTGTTCTCAGGGTACATCTGATATTCATAGGCTGAATTCATATTCTTAACTGTGGTTGATTTGCCATTGAAAGTTACTCGACCGATTTTGTATCTTGTTCGACCGCTCTTTTCATCGCCGCTATGCTGTCGACCTACTATAACATACCCGTCCGGAGCAGTATAATGAACGTTGACTTCGCTTGTCCAATCACTCCACTTGCAGTCGATGACTTTGATGTCTCCGTCAACCAATTGTCCCAAGTAGTCAATGGCTTTTAGTGATGCATACATATATATGGTTTCGCCATTTTCATCACCTGTGTGACGTCTGCCGATAAATACTTTGTTCTGTGGAGCTTCACAGGCAATATTCGCTGATTCAACGATGAAGTCGGATAGGCCCATTTCATCAGGAACGATTATGATGTCGTTTTCAGATGCGACCGCTGACAGAGATATAGGCGTTTCACACCAATAGTCCAACTTTTTGTACCACGGACCAAGAGGGCCTGTAGTGACACCCCAAAGGCCTACTTCGCCCCAAGCTCCGGCAAAGTTTTTCCAGGATTGATTACGAAGATAGATTCGATTGTCGGAAACTTTCCAACGGTAACCTTTATCTGACGCGTTGTCGGAAATAAAGTGATCAACTTCAATGATGAAATCAGTTTTATGCAGGCCTGTGGTTGCGTACATAGCATGAGAACCCTTAGCGCAAAAAACTTTTAATCGAGGTCGACCGCCAACTTCTGCTATATCTAATTCAGATGCTTTGAAGTATGTGAAGTTGCTATGATGACTAAGCCAAGCGCCGATAATCTTATTATTTACCAACTTGACCATCACGTGCTCCCAATCTCCTTGATGGGAACCAAATGATGCAAAATCGAAGCCAAAGAACAGCCAAAAATCAATGAGGCTTACAGATTCCCCATTCTCATTTGTGTAGTCAAGTATGTTGACATACGCAGGAACACGTTTATTGGGGTTCGTGTCGCCGCACAATTTAGTGAACGGTTGTAGAAAAACCTCGTTGTCGTGAAGGCTCATTCCGTCGTGCGGACGAAGGTTATAAAGGCGTTGGTGTTCCACTTCCGAAACATACGAATTGATAGTTTTGGCAGGTATGTTGTAGTAGTTGGCCGTTTTGTCATTGCCTGTTATGAACTTGCCAAGATTCTTGTCGTATCCCATATCCGTGCCGCCGTCGATGTGGCGACGGAAGCGTGACAGAACGATATAATCGTCAGCGTCCATCGGGAAATACTTTTCGTCTTCATGCAACGCTACGATTAGATCAAAAGGCAGCAAACCGGACCCGACAGGCTTTTTGTCGCAATAAAGAACACCAAGTCCATAGTATGTGAGACCGTTTTCGTCACCGTAGTGGTGGCGGGCGGTTATGATATGGGTATCATCGCATTTAAACCATACCCCGAGATTCTGAATTTCCGATACGGAGTATGTTTTAATATAAGCTTGATAACCGTTGAATTTAACTACACCGGTTGCATACCATGTCGGCTCATTTTCATCGCCGAAATGCTTTCTACCGACTATCACACGGTCTACAGGAGCATCATATCCAAATCCGTCAGACTCTTTTTCGATTTTCTCCCATCGGATGTCTTCGACTGTAATCTCTCCGTCGACTTTTTTGCCTGATGATGATATCGCTTTAAGGGTCGCATATTCGAACAGTGTACTGCCATTTTCATCTTTGTCACGGTACATGCCTGTTATTATGGCATTGGCCGGGCACAAGAAGTTGCTGTTACTTTCCTTGTACGTAAGTGATATCGTTCTTGTGTCAGGAACAATCTTTGTGAGGCGTGGCCCCGGTTTTGGCGTGAATACCTTGACTTTCGATGAAATGTAGTAAGTGTCATCGTTTTCATCGCCTTTGTGTACTCTACCGGTAATAAAGCGCATGCTGTCGGTGTTATACCAAATGCCGGCAGATTCTTTAATAAGTTGTGATTGAACGGCATCAACTGTTTGAGCTGCTACGCCGTTTACTTTGATAACAGCCGTAGCATACATCGTCATACCTTCTTCATCGCTTCCGTGGGTTCGCCCAACGATTACTCTCCCGGAGTCGGCAATGAAGCCAACGCCCGATGGTTCCGAGAATTTTTCACTCCATTGGATGTCGGTTACTTCAATGGTGGCGTCTACAGGATTGCCGTTCTCGTCAACGGCTTTGAGTGTGGCATGCTCATATTGCGTGTTGCCATTCTCATCGTCTTTGTGCCAACGACCTGTCATTACGGCATTATTCCATTGGAAGCCTCCCGTACTTTCTTTTATGATGCCGGTCTTGGATCTTTTGTCAGGGACAATGTAAATATCTGTTGCCATGGCGTTGATTCGATTTAGTTGATTTCTGTCGCAAAGTTATAGTTATTTTATGAGCGTGTCAATACTTTTTGGAAAAAATAATTTTTTGGTACGGCGAACCAAAATCCGAGGGCGCGGGCGGCGGGTTGTTGTAACTTTGCAGTGTGTTATTTATAGTATTTTTGATGTTTTACAAGCGCACATTGACATTTTAGGATGATTTTTTAAGTCGCAGATTGTTAATGAATTACAAGTTGCGATGTGTGTTTTTGAGGTATTTCGGTGTGTGTTTTTGCGCAACTATTTTTAACAGTCAGGCACTACAAACGCAGTGTGTAGGTGTTGTAGAGGACTGTGCGGCCGCCGTAGGAGCATTTCTGGCGGATGAGGCCTTCGTTGAGGCCGCGCGGAGCGTCGGCTTCGGCGGAGGTGCCGAAGTCGAAGTAGCGGATGCGTCCGGTGTATTCTTCGATCAGGCGTTGATACAGGCCGTGGAGTACCGACAACTCTTTGCCGCGCGGAGAGGCTGCGGCATATTGGCTATGGGCTACGGTAGGCGTGACGTACAGCACTATGCCGCCGAGAATTTCATCGCCGAGGGTGGCGGTGTAGAGGCGGATGTTGTCGGGGAAGCGCTCGGCGAGCATTTTGATTTCGTCGCAGGTATGGACCGGGCGGGCGTCGTAGCGGTCGCGCAGCAGGGCGGACAGCACGGCCCAATAGCCGTCCCAATCGGTCGACGGTCCGAACGAGATGTCGGAAGCGAGAACGCGGCGGACACGCTGGCGAGTGCCTTGGTCGAACGCTATGGGGTTGTTGAGGTCGATGACGCTTGATGCCAACGACGATGTGAGCACGGCGCCGGAGCGGAACAGGGCGTAGAGATCTTCTTCGGCAGGGCGGGTGTGATAGATGTGCGGCGCGGGCTTGTATACGAGGGTGTCGATGCCTGCGGCGCGGAGGTAGTCCTCCATAGCCGACCACACGTCGAGCATGTCGAGCACGTCGCAGCGACGCGAGGGCATGATCCATCCGCCGTAGGTGAGGCCGCGGTGCGACCACACGGTGGAGCCTTCGCGGCAAGCCGGCAGCAGGGCGACTATGTGGCCGCGGGCATCGCGTGCCACAAGCGAGAAGTCGCTGAAGCGGTCGGAATGGTAATCCATATATCCTCGGCGGAGCAGGAAGGTGGCGTTGCGCGATTCGGCGACGAACGCATCCCACTCGGCAGCCATAGCGGCGTTGTAAGGCTCTATCGTTATCATATTGCAAAATTAGTGACAATCGGCTACGTGTGCAAATAAATATGTGTGGGCGAGGGTGATATCGGTAAAATTGGAGTAATCGGCGTATTTTGGACCTTTTTTCCTATCCGGTGTTTGATAATACGCGTCGGATTGCTAATTTTGCGGCGTATTTGCGAACTTTTGCATCAATAACAAGTTATAGTGTTACGTACAACTTCAAACAATCTATTTATGAGGCTATTCACCCTCGTTGCGGCGTGTGCGGTCACGGCGTTTGCCGCTGCGGCTCAGGGCGGCGCGGTGTCGCTCGATTCGTGCCGCAACATGGCGCTGCGCTCCAACAAGCAGTTGATGACGTCGCGCCTGGCTATCGACAAGGCGCATTATCAGCGTGAGGAGGCTTTCGCCGCCTACCTGCCAGCTCTTGACTTTGCCGGAGGATATACATACAATCAGCGTAATCTGTCGATATTCGACAGTGACCAATTGCTGCCGACCAAGACATTCAATCCGGCCACGCAGACCTATGAATACAACCTTGTGACAAACCCGGCGACGGGTGTTCCGGTCACAGGTCCCAACGGAGAGTATATTCCCTCGACAGTTGCACTGATACCGAAGGAGGCGATGACCTACGACATTCACAATGTGTTCTTCGGTGCGTTGACGCTGACGCAGCCGCTCTATATGGGTGGAAAGATTGTGGCGATGAATCGCATCACCCGCGATGCCGAACTGTTGGCTCAGCAGATGCACAACAACGAGGTAGAAAACGTGATATATGCCGTCGATGCCGCCTATTGGCAGGTGGTGTCGCTAAAGGCCAAGCATCGCCTGGCGACGAGTTATGTGGCGCTGCTCGATTCGCTTGACGCCGACGTGCATCATATGTTCGAGCAGGGTGTATGCACCCGCGCCGACGTGCTGAGCGTGGATGTGAAACTCAATTCGGCGCGTGTCGACCTCTCGAAGGTGGAAAACGGACTGGTGCTGAGTCGAATGGCTCTCGCACAGGTGTGCGGCCTGCCGGTCAACACCACGTTAGCCTTGCAAGATGAGGACCTGGAGACGGCCGAACTGACCGCCGAGGTGGCTCGCACTTACGATATGAACGAGGTGTATGCCCGCCGCCCCGACTTGGAATCGCTGCGTCTCGGCGTGGAGATTGCAGGGCACAAGACACAGGTGGCCAAGGCGTCGATGCTGCCGTCGGTGGCATTGATAGGTGCATACACGTTCTCCAACCCGAATATGTTCGACGGCTTCAAGAAGCGTTTCAAAGGCGCATTCTCGGTGGGCGCTACGGTGGCGATACCGCTGTGGCACTGGGGCGGCAACTACAATCGCTACCGCGCCGCCAAGGTCGACGAGGCTATGATGCAGATGCGGCTCGAAGACGCCCGTTCGATGGTCGACCTTCAGGTGCAGCAGGCATCGTTCCGCACCACGGAGGCCTACCGTACATACCGCACGGCCTGTGACAACCTCGCAAGTGCCGACGAAAACCTGCGCTGCGCCACGGTGGCTTTCAGCGAAGGAGTGGCCACCACGGACAATGTGCTCGAAGCGCAGACCGCATGGCTCAAGGCTCATTCGGAGCAAATCGATGCGATGATTGACGTGCAGCTCTGCGACGTCTACCTGTCGAAGTGTCTCGGCACGTTGTATTACTAATTCAGCATAAAATTATAAATCATGGACAACAATATCAATTCTGCAAACGACGTGCAACAGGCCAACCGCAGCCTGCTCATCACTATGGGTGTGGTGCTGCTCGCGGTGGCTGTGGTGGCAATCATCGGATTTCTGTTTCTCAACAAGCCTGTCGACATAATCGAAGGTCAGGTGGAAGGCACTACAGTGCGCATTTCGGGCAAATTGCCCGGGCGAGTGGCCGAGTTCTATGTTGAAGAGGGTGACACAGTGCATGCAGGCGACACCCTTGTGCATATCCATTCGGGCGCTCTCGAAGCTCAGTTGATGCAGGCCGAGGCTATGCGCGACGCCGCTCAGGCTCAGAGCGACAAGGCCGACCAAGGCACACGCGCTCAGATAATCCAGGCCGCCGCCGATATGGTGGCTCAGGCCGATGCCGCAGTGCAGATTGCCAAGAAGACTTATCAGCGTATGGAGAACCTGTTCGGTCAGGGCGTGATTTCGGAACAGAAGCGCGACGAAGCCAAGGCTGCATACGATGCCGCAGTGGCCGCGAAGGCTGCCGCCGAGAGCAACCTGTCGCTTGCCCGTGCCGGTGCCCGCTCGGAGGACAAGCAGGCTGCTTCGGCTATGGTGCAGGCTGCCGGCGGCGGTGTGGCTCAGGTTGAATCAATTCTCGAAGACAGCTACCTCGTGGCTCCGTGCGACGGCGTGGTCGACGAAATCTATCCTCAGGTGAGCGAACTTGTGGCTATGGGCACTCCGATTATGAGCTTGCTGCGTATGGACAAACGTTGGATTACGTTCAACGTGCGCGAGGAATTGCTCGTCGGTATGCCGATGGGCGCGGAAATAGAAGTGATGGTGCCCGCGCTCGGTGAACAGCATATCAAAGCCAAGGTGTACTACATCCGCGATCGCGGCACTTATGCCGCCTGGCGTGCCACCAAGAGCAACGGTGAATGGGATAGCCGCACGTTTGAAATCAAGGCTCGCCCGGTGGAAGACGTGGCAGGTCTGCGCCCGGGTATGTCGATCATATATGAACCTTAACGCTTGACGCTCGTTCCAATCTGTTATGATTGACATTGGCTTCAAAGATTCGGTGAAGCGCGAGCTGTGTGTACTCGGCTCGCGGCGCATCTATCTTGCGATGATGGTCGTGGTGCCTGTGCTGCTGTGTCTGTTCTTCACGGGACTGCTTCGTCCGGGCCTGCCGCTGAAGGTGCCGACGGCCGTTGTCGACCTCGATCGGTCGAGTATGTCGCGGCAGGTGGTGCGCTCGCTGCGGTCGGTGGAATTGCTCGATGCAGCTCGGTCGTGCGACAGCTACGACGAGGCCATGCGACTGATGCGGCGCGGCGACATCTACGGCTTCGTGGTGATTCCGGCCGACTTTGAGAAGGAGACAGTCACCGGCAAGTCGCCCACGTTGGAATACTACAACAATCTCACATACTTCGTCCCCGGTACGTTGGCTTTCAAGGGCTTCACGACCGTGGCTGTCGGTACGGCCGGCAATGTCGTGAAGTCGAAGCTCGCCGCACAGGGTGTGTCAAAGATTACGATTGCCGGATTGTCGCAGCCAATATCGGTGCAGACGCTCCAAATAGGTAACCCGTGGTCGAGCTATGCGATATATCTGTGTCCGTCGTTCATCTTCGGTTCGCTTGCGCTGCTGATAATGCTGATGACGGTGTTCGGTATCACATCGGAAATTAAGCACGGCACGTCGCGCGAGTGGCTCGCGGCGGCTCGCGGCCATATCGGTGTGGCGATAATGGGCAAGGCGTTGCCTCACTTTGTGATATGGAGCGTCATCGGACAATTCGCGTTGGCGCTGATGTTCTGCTACAATGGGTTCCCGTGCGCAAATCTGCCGCTGATGATGGTGGCTGTGGAGATGTTTATCATCGCTTCTCAGGCACTGGGCGTACTGTTCGCGTGCATTATGCCCAATCCGCGAATGGCGCTGACGATGGCCTCGTTCCTGGGCATATTGTCGTTCTCGTTCGCCGGATTTTCATTCCCCGTGTCGCAGATGTACGGTGCCATCGGCGTGTTCTCCTACATAGTGCCGGTGCGGCATCTGTTCCTCACATACATTATCACCGGGCTCGACGGTTTCCCGCTCTATTATGCACGCATCCACATGGCCGTGTTGGCGCTGTTCCCGATATTGGCCGGTGCTATGCTTTGGCGATTGAAAAAGGCTTGTTTGAAGCCCGTTTACGTACCCTGATTATTTGCTGACGACTGTAATGCAACAAAATACTTCATCCACACAGCGCCGCGGACTGCTGAAATGGCTTGGCGATATGGCTCGCGTATTTCGCAACGAATGGGCCGTGCTGCTGCGCGACTTCGGCGCATTGGTGTTCTTCATCGTGCTGCCGCTCGGCTATCCGATAGTGTACACGCTCATCTACAACACGGAGATTGTGACCGAACTGCCGGTGGCTGTGGTCGACAACTCGCGGTCGGAGGCGTCGCGCGATTTGGTGCGCAGATTTACGGCGTCGCCTTCGGTGGCGCTCTACGACTATTGCGACGATATGGCCGAGGCAAAGCGACTCTTTGCGCAAGACAAGGTGTGCGGCATTCTTGAGATACCGCGCGACTATTCGCACAAGATAGCGCGTGTGGAGCCGTCGACCGTCACGTTCTACGGCGAGATGAGTTTGTTGCTGCGCTATCGAGCCTTTATGTCGGCGTTGGCCGATGTGCAAATCGGCCTTACCGAAGACATATCGGCCGAACGTATGGCATCGCTCGGCGTGGAGCCGTCGGGTGGTTCGGGGCTGCCCGTGGAGCATCACAACACCTTCCTCGGCCCGTCGGGTCAGGGCTTTGCTTCGTTCGTAATGCCGGGTATTCTGATATTGGTGTTGCAGCAGAGTATGGTGCTCGGTATCTGTCTGCTGTGCGGCACGGCTGCCGAGCGTCGGCGTCGCAACGGCGGCATCGATCCGATGGCGGTCAATGACGCTTCGTCGGCCGCCACGCTGTGGGGTAAGGCTCTGTGTTACTTCACGCTCTATTTGCCGCTTGTGATATACGTGGTACACTTCATCCC
The DNA here is from genome assembly GCA_937995285.1 of uncultured Bacteroidales bacterium. Taxonomy (GTDB): domain Bacteria; phylum Bacteroidota; class Bacteroidia; order Bacteroidales; family Muribaculaceae; genus CAG-873. Next base: position 10,216 of record CALKKU010000071.1, read on the forward strand.
GACGATATTCGGCCTGCCGCACATCGGTAATCCGGTCGATTATCTACTGTTCCTCGTGCCGCTGCTGTTGGCGTCGGCGATGTTCGGCCTGACGCTTCAAGGCTTCTGCACCGAGCGCGAATATGCGTTTCTCGTGATAGTGTTTACATCGGTTGTGTTCCTGTTCTTGTCGGGCTTGTCGTGGCCACGCTACTCGATGAACGGCCTGTGGATATGGCTCGGCAACATCGTGCCGGCCACGTGGGGCGTCGAAGGCTTCATCCGCATCAACTCCAACGGCGCATCGCTTGCCGAAGCGGCAACACCCTACTGCGTCATGTGGATACTGACCGCCGTCTACTTCCTCGCAGCCCTGTGGGTCACCTCCCGCCAACGCCGTTATGCGAAGTGACCAGAATTACTGCATCGCACGAACGAAGTTTAAATAATTTTCAGGAGTGATGATGTCGAACGGCACATCCGGATAGGCGCTTCTGAATGCCTCCGGTTGACGAGCTTTCGCTTTGCCGTTCCATTTCATCTCAAATGTCGACAACATACCGTCGCGTTCTTCGATTAGATCAATTTCGCTTTGCGCGTGAGTGCGCCAGAAGTACATCGTGGTGTAATCATTCGCGTAGGTGTGCATTTTGAGACGTTCGCTGATGATAAAGTTTTCCCACAGTGCACCCATATCTGTGCGAAGTTCGGGATTGGCAAAATTTGAAATTATGGCATTGCGGATGCCGTTGTCGTAGAAGTAGACTTTCTTGCCTTTTTTTATTTCATTGCGTGCGTTGCGGCTGAATGAATCTACCCTAAAAATTACGTAGCATTTTTCAAGAAGACCGATGTATGTTTCAACAGTGTTCTTGTCAATGCCGACGAGATTGGACAATTCATTGTACGACACTTCGCTGCCGACTTGGAATGCCAATGCTCTCAGAAGTTTTTGCAGCACTTCGGGCTTCTTGATGCCCTTGTATGTCAGCAAGTCTTTATATAAATAGTCGTTGGCGAGTGTCATAAGCGTGCGCTTGGCATCTGCCGGATTATTCACTACGTCGGGATAAAAACCGTAGATTAGGCGCTGCGACAGCAACCGCTTTTCTTCTCGTTCGGAAGTACTTGTGATTAATTCATCGGTAGAAAACGGAAATAATTCGTAGTCGATGTGGCGGCCTGTTGCGGGTTCGTATATGCCTTCCGACAGTTCCAGTGATGAAGATCCTGTGACAATCACGTGAGTGCGCAACTTTAAGTCGGCGATCATCTTTATAGTCAGGCCAATGTTAGCCACGCGTTGAGCCTCATCAATAAAAACCAAGTCATAGCCTTGTAGTAAGGTCGCCAATTCGGTTGATGTCTTGTTTTCGATATCAAGGCGGTCGTCAGTATTATCGCAATTTAGCGACAATACCTTGCTTTCTTTTTTTGCGATTTCGGAAACCAAAGTCGTTTTACCTACTTGACGTGCGCCGATGATTACTATGACTTTGTTTCCGGAAAAGTCGTTGGCTATGGATTCTTCTATGGCTCGTTTTATCATATCGTAGGGCTTATAAGTTTGAGTGCAAATTTAAGAGTTATTCATCAATTCACCAAATTTGATATGAATTTGGTGAATACATTCACTAAATTTGATGTGAATTTGGTGAATTGAATTCTTATCCAAAAAATCAGGGCTATAATGCAACAAAGCCCCACCCGGATGGGGCGCGGCTTTGCAGCATTGAGCCGGCGGGCTGTCGATTAGCGGATAATTAATTTTTTACCGTTGACGATGTAGAAGCCCGGGGCAAGCGGTTCGGTGCAGCGACGGCCACTGATGTCGTAGATTACACGTTTATCCTGTCGGTCGGGAGATGTCGTGATACTGTCGATCCCCGATATGACATTGTCGGGCACCACTTTGAGCTCATAGATTTTGAGGCTGTTGGCGGCTGCGGCGCGGCTCGCATTTTTTTTGCCGGTTGTTGACTCAGTGGCATAGATATATACGTATTCCGGTCGGGAGGTGCTGTAGTCAATGTCGGCCGTAGTTGATGAGCCGTCTGATGAGAATACCTGAGGCTTTGCATCGCCGACTTTTACGGCAAGTGTGGCGGTGCCGGTAGTGCTGTAGGTGAGATTGACGGCGCCGGTGCCGCCTACGACGATAATCATACCGTTGAACCATTCAAATGAGTCGCCTTCGGCAGGAGCAACGGGGCGTTGTTCGTCAGCGAAAGTCTGTTGTGATACCATGGTGTTGACAATCACACAACCTTCGTCGGTGTCGTAGCCGTCGCCGTTGGCCGATGCAAGGTTATAGTAGATGTTGTCGATCACGGTGTTTTCAGTTGGCAGGGCATTGCCGTTATCATCTGTGAGGTCGTTGCCAAAGTCGGTGGTCTGTTCTTCAGTGATTTGTTCGGGTATGGGATTGCCGGAGCATATGCCTATCACAATATGTGATGCCGGCTCTTTGTCATCGTACACATAGCCGTCGCAGAAGTATCCGTCGACGGGTTCGATTATAGTCAATTCGTCGTCGAGGATGAGGTCGGTGACATTCGATAGTGCGGCTCCTTTGCTGTCGATGGTCACCTTGGCATCGCTGCCTTGTACGGTGAGAATGCCAGAGCCGTCGGCCGACTTCATATAGATGCCTTCGGCTGCGCTGTTGATGATAAGGGTGCAATTATCGATTGTGATGTCGGCCAGATAACCGAAAATGCCCATCCCGTCCTGAGCGTTTATCGTAAGGCTCTCTCCGCCCTTGGCACCTCGTATGATGAGTTTGCCGCCATTGCCGCCGGCTCCGTCGGCTTGTGTGCCGAGCGAAATTCCGTAGACGGAGGCATTGATTGTTGAGTTGCCGTTAAGTTCGATGACGAGTGTGCCTCCCATAGCGTTGATGCCGGAGAAAGACTTGTTTTCAATGGCATCGATTTCCGCATCGTAGAGCGACAGAATGCTGCTATCTTTGGTTTCGGTGTAGCTGATATTCTTTCCGAATGTTGACTCAAAGGTTTTGCTGTCGTAGACGTCAATGCCACATACGCTCACTTGGTCGCACGGGGTATCGAATTGTGTGGCGTTTGCAATTTCGTAATCGCGTGCAGCTACATCAGAACATTTGTCGCCGTCTTCGATGATGGCATAAACTTTCCAATACCCATTGCCCGAAATTGTGAACGGACCGGTGTAGACGATTGCATCGGAAGTTGTGTACCGATTGTACTCGGTGTAATATTTGATGGTGCCGCTTTCGTTGGGATTGTCGATTGTCACGGTGAAATCGCCTGTCTGCGTATAGTTGTCGGGGCTGATAACGGGTTCGGCGAGAGAGTGGTCGCCGATGCCTTCCATTGTGCTGCTTCCCGAGCAGATCGAACTCCAATTTGAGTCGAGCCTATATTTGGGCAGACTGCCAAACGGCACTTGGACAGTGCATTTGCTCAGGTTGTCGGAGTACATAATCCAACTTTCGAGGGGAACGGGCGTGTCTCCGAGGCATTTGATTAACAATGATGAGCCGCATTCGAAGGCGTTATAGCCAATGAGTGCTACAGATTGCGGGATTACGACTGTCGTGAGGCTGCTGTCGTAGCCAAACGCCCATTTGCCGACCGTGACAGGCACATCGGGCAATACTACTTCGCGCAAGCCTGTGCGGTAGAATGCTTCATTACCGATTTCGGTAAGTGATGCGGGCAGATTCACTTTTGTGATGCCGGAGGCATAATAGAATGCTTCTTTACCGATACGCCGGATAGTTTCGGGCAGAACGATCTCGGTGATACATGATTGAAGTTTGGTCTTGTGGGTCGATGTGTTGTAGAATGCCACGTCGGCTATTTCCACCACCGGCAGCCCGTTGTAGGTAGCAGGTATCACAAGTTTGCCGTCGGGGTATGCGGCTGTAATCATATCATTGGTGAGGTCGTCGAGGTCGTATGTAAAGGCATATCCGCCATCAGTCTCCGTATATGTACCGGGGTCTGAGAGGTCATAATTTTTGAACATATGCCACATATTGTTGTCTCGGTAAGTCCTTACCGACGGGCAATATACCATGGCTTTTTCATAGCTTTCGCTGCTGAAGGTATTCCTCTCGATAGCAGGTGGCTTAGGTGCGTCAATATGAATTTCTTCGAGAGCGGATGTGTACAAAGCATTGGCGTCGATAGACGTGACGTTGCGTCCGATGTAAATTCTTTTTACGCCCGATCCGCTGATAAGTGATTTAGGCACTTGTTGTAATAGTGCCGGCAGGTGAAGTTCTTCGAGTGCCGTACATTGGGCGAAGACATATTCACCCAATTCGGTGATGTCGTCGGATAGATTGACGGATGTGAGATTAGCACAACCGTAGAATGAATATTGGCCTACCGATACATTGTGTGTAATGGTAACTGCCGTGAGGTCGTTGCATTCCATGAATGAAGAACCTGTTATCGTCTCAAGCGATTCCGACGTGGTAAAAGATTTGAGACCTGTCCGAGCGAAGGCCTCCCCTTTGATGGTTTTCACTCCGTCTGCAACGAGTGTTGTAAGCGATTTGCAACCTGAGAACACTCCTGTTTCGACGGTATGTACATTTGAACGCAATACTACTTTCTCAAGTGCAGTACACGAAATGAATGCCGCTTGGCTGATGATGCATTCTTCAGTGGCATTGTTTGATCCGATAGTTACCTCCTTGAGCGATGTGCATGAATTGAATGCTCCTTGGCCGATTGTTCTTAATGACTCCGGAAAGTTGATTTCCTTGAGGTTGGTGCATCCGGCGAATGCTGATGTGCCGATAGCGTTCAATCCCTCGCCTGTGATTGTTACTGATTCAAGGTTTGTATTATTATAAAAACTATCGTAAGCAATTTCTTTGATGGAAGAAGGTATCGTGATGCTTGATATGTTGGGGAATGCCGCTACATTTTGGTATCCGCCTTCTACGGTTTGAAAGAACGGTGCAATTTTTGTGACCGGCAAGTCGTCGTGCCGCGACGGGATATTGACATGTCCGGTGTAGCCGAGCGATGCTTCGGACAAGAACACTGTGTATTCTTTCGCTCCCGAGGAATCGAGCATGAAGATGAGCGTGTAGTCATCGGCTTTCAGAGTTTGAACACCGAATAATGTCATGACGGCAACGAGGCTAAGAAGCCGTCGTATCCGTTTCAGGTAAAGATTTTTTTTCATGATGTGTTTTTACATTGAGTTATATTGCGCAAAATTAAGACCGACGGTTGCCTGTGCACTTTAGAATTTCGTACAATCGCTTTGGATTTTCTATCACGACTTGAGAAAGTGCAGGTTATGAGATGTGTAAAGTCCTGAAATATCATACTTTTTGTGTAGATTTGCACTATGAAATGTAATGTAGAACTTTCTATCGGAATGTGCTGTCGCATAGGAATAGTAGTCGTGGCACTGATGATGTGTATGCCGGGAATGACCGGAATGTCGGCTCGTGCCGCAGTCGCTAACGATGAACCCGATAGGCTTGTCGCGGCTTTTGACATAGCTCCGCAAGTCGCCACGGCAAATGCTTTCTTCGATTATCTTCGTAAGGAGGATTTTACCGACACGGAGATATCCTTCGCCAACGGTACTTCGGTCGATTCTCTGAAGCAGCAGGTGTGGTATTGGGCAGGCGAGTGGTTCTATGACGTTCAGAACTATGACAAGGCCAAAGAGTACTCGCTCAAAGCTTTGCCGCTCTACCGTTGGGATAATGAAGATAAGGCTTATTGCCTTAATCTCATTGCTATAATATATGTGCGGCAGGGCGATTTTTCAAATGCCGCCAAGTATGCCGGCCGTAGTGTGGCGATTAATATTCGTCTCGGCGATCCCGACCGTGCTTCATCGAGCCTCAATACCCTCGCCGGTATTTATATGGCCGGAAATCATCCCGAGCAAGCTCGTAAATATATATTGCAAGCATTGGAATATGCCGGCAAGGCCGATAATCCGGCACGCTACGCAGTCATCAATGGTATGGCTTCGGAGGTGTTTTATAAACTCGGCGATTTCGCACGTTCGCTTGGATATGCAGAAACGGCTTTTCGCATTGATTCGGTAATGGGTAATCGTGGAAAGATGGCTATTCGGCTCTCAGAGATTGGAGCGGCGCTCGGAGGTCTTGACCGCAACGATGAGGCTGTAGCTGCCTATCGTCGTGCTATGCCTGTGCTGCGTGAGGTGGGTAATTTGCATTCGCTCGGTATCGACCTCAACCAGCTTGGCTTCATCCTCATGAAACAGAACAAAGACCGCGAGGCTGTTGATTGCTTTCGCGAAGCGGCGGCAATTTTCGACGATATGGGCGACCTGTACAATGGCTGTCTCGCACAGAAAGGTCTGTACGAGGCTTATTGGACGCTCGATCCTGACAGCGCACGCATTGAATTGAATCATTTCAATGCTATGCGAGATTCGTTATATTCTACGGCTACGGCCGAGGCGCTGGCCCGATATAGTGCTGAATTCGGCAACAAGCAACTTCGTGAAGAATTTGATTCTCAGGTTCGTGCCCACCGTCGCGATATGGTAGTCGGCATAATTCTTATCGCGGTCATTTGCTTGGCGGCATATATGTTCTACCGATTTAAGATGCGCCGGCATCGTGAGGAGATCCGCGCTCTAATCTATGAAATAGAGCATGCCGGCAGTACGCCTGTTTCGGATACGTCTGCGATGTTTGCCGACGAGCCGTCAATTGAAATAAGAGTGAGGGCTGTTGTCAATGAGGCACTCGATACGGGCGCTGTCAGTGTGAAAGCTGTTGCATCGGCTCTCAATCTCGGTGAACAGACTTTTCGTCGTAGATTCGTCGAAGAAACCGGCAAACAGCCCAAGACTTATATTACAGCAATTCAGATGGAGCGTGCCGGGCGCTTGCTTACGGAGCATCCCGAGGCTCTGATTAGTGAGGTGGCTCGTAGATGCGGGTTCGATGATGCCTCAACGTTTTCTACCGCATTTAAGAAAACTTTTAATTGTTCGCCCAGTCAGTTTCGCAGCAATTTGCAGAAGTGAATAATAAATTAACACCAAAGCCGCGCCAGGTGGTGGGGCGCGGCTTTGCTGTTTCTATGGATGTTCGAGAATCTTACGATTCGAACTTTGTGATGTTTATTCGAGGACGTATGGCTTCACGATGTCGCGCCAACGGAGGTAGGCGGGGCCGAGGAGGTGCAGGCCGTCGTTGGTCCAGTCGGCGCGGAGGTTGCCGTCTTCGTCGCAGAACGACGGATAGAGGTTGATCCATGTGACGCCGAGCAGCGGGGCTGTGCGTGCCAACCGTGCGTTGATGTCGCGAATCACCTGTTCCTTGCCTGCGAGCAGTCGGTAGCGGCCGAAGGAGTTGTTGATGGGCAGCAACGATTGCAGGTAGACGCGGGTCGTCGGTGTGGCCTTGCGGATGTACTTCACCAGGTCGATGATGGCATTGGCGATGGAGTCGGCCGAGAGGTCGTGCGACACGTCGTTGACGCCGCTGAGCAGAAATATCTTGGCGGGACGACCGTTGACAACCGAGGCGATACGCTCATGAATGCCTTCGACGATGTCGCCGTTGATGCCTCGGTTAACCACGTTGGGCATGCCGAGCAACTCGTGCCACTCGCAGCCGTGGGTGAGGCTGTTGCCGAGGAATACGATGTTGGTGGAGTCCACGCCGAGCACATCGAATAGCGATGCGCGTTGGTAGTAGAGCTCGGTGTACTTGGGCTTGGCCGGTGCATCCTGTGCGGCGCCGACGAGGGCGCAGCCGAGCATACATGCCATTATAAGTCTGCGTAGCATAATTACTTGTTTTCTTCGCGGTAAGCGTCGACGGCTGTCTTTACAGAGCCGTGCATGAGGAGCAGGCGCTTTGCTGCATCGTAGTCGAGACCGAGTTCGTCCATCACCATGCGTGTGCCGCGGTCGACGAGTTTGGCGTTGGTGAGCTGCATATTGACCATCTTGTTGCCTTTCACACGACCCATCTTGATCATTACCGAGGTGGTGATCATGTTGCAGATCATCTTTTGGCCGGTACCCGATTTCATACGTGAAGAACCTGTGACGTATTCGGGACCGACTACCATTTCGATGGCGATGTCGGCTGCTTCGCTCACGGGAGCGTCGGGGTTGGACGTGATGGCTGCGGTGAGGATGCCGTGTTCGCGGCAATCCTTGATAGCGCCGATTACGTAAGGCGTGGTGCCCGAAGCGGCGATGCCGATGACGGTATCTTTGTCGTTGACGTTGTAGGCCTGAAGGTCCTTCCAACCCTGGTGGGTGTCGTCTTCGGCGTTTTCAACGGCGCTGCGGAGAGCCACGTCGCCGCCGGCGATGATGCCGATTACCCACGAGGGATCCATACCGAATGTCGGGGGAATTTCGGATGCGTCGAGCACGCCGAGACGGCCCGATGTGCCGGCGCCCATGTAGAAGATGCGGCCGCCCTTCTTCATGCGGGCTACGATTTCGGTGACGAGCTTTTCGATCTGGGGCAGAGCCTTTTCTACGGCGAGAGCCACCTTCTTGTCTTCGGTGTTGATGTCGTGGAGGATTTCGCCTACGGATTTCTTTTCGAGGTCGTTATAGAGTGACGACTGTTCGCTGATTTTTACGAATGCCATAACAGTGATTCTTTGATTGGGTGTTATTGAATGTGTTTATGCTGTGTGGAACTTGATGAGGCCTTCCATCGGGCTCTTGATGACTGTGCCCACGTGGCAACCGCAAGCGGCTGCGGCTTCTTCGAGCACGGGACGATAGTAGTGAGCGATAGAGCCAACGAAGTTGACATCAAGCTTGGTGTAGTCCTTGTATTGTGCGATGTTGCGCTTGAAGAATGCTTTGAACGAGTTGAGCACGAGTTCGTGAACCTCGGCGCGGTCGATGTTCTGGATGAGGAACGGGGTGATCGATGCGAGGAAGCGGTTGCCTTGCGGTTCTTTGTAGACGCGGCGGATGATGGTGTTGCGGTCGAGTTCGTACTGCTTGAGGAACTTCTCGCACAGGTCGGCGGGAAGCTGATTTTTCAGCACGTCGCCGATGAGGAGTTTGCCGAGTACGGCGCCCGAACCTTCGTCGCCGAGGATGAAGCCCAGAGGCGACACGTTGTCGCGGATTTCTTCGCCGTCGTAGTAGCACGAGTTGGAACCTGTGCCCATGATGCAGGCGATGCCGGGATTGTGGCCGAATAGGGCGCGGGCGGCAGCCAGCAGGTCGGTGTGTACTTCAATCTTTTTAGCCGAAGGCAGGTTGGCTGCGATGGCACGCTGCACGTTGCCGCATACTTCGGGCGAGATGCATCCGGCACCGTAGAAGTAAACTTCTTCGACGGTGTAGCCTTCGAGTTCGGCCACGAGTTCATCGGCGATGCGTGTGCGCATCTCTTCTTCGGTGAGCATTACAGCGTTCATGCCCATTGTGAAAACTTGTTTTTCTACTTTTCCATTATTGAGCAGACACCAGTCGATCTTGGTGCTGCCACAGTCTGCTACGAGTATCATATCTTAATGTAAATTTTTTTCTTGTATAGAATGAGGCCGACAAGCCAGTTAACGATTACGAATAAAAGTGCGAATACGAGCGATGCGAATGTCTCGTCGCCGAGAGCCGGTACGAGTACATCGTTGTAGATATATCCCTTGATCGAAGTGTCGCCGATCTTGAACGCTCCGAGCATTATCGAGAGGATGGCGCCGAGGCAGTAGAGGAACAGCGGGTTGATGCCGAATACTTCAAAGAAGCGGCACCATGTCTTCTTGCCCTTGATGTCGATAATCCATATCAGCAGGCCGAGGAAGCTCGATGCAAGGCCGCAAGTGGTGAGCACGAATGTGGGCGACCAGATTTTCTTGTTGATGGGCAGTCCGTAGGAGAGGAGGAAGCCGCAGAAGGTGAGGATGACACCGACGATGAAGAGGCTGTTGATGCGCTTTTCGTTGTCCTTGGTCGACATGATGAGGCCGCCGCAGATGAAGCCGATAAGCATGTGGGCGATTGCCGGCAGTGTGCTCACGAGGCCTTCGGGATCGAAGTGGAGGGTGATGCCGTCGACGGTGTCGGCATAGAGGTGGTTCTCGCCGAGCACGGCGTTGTCGACGATGTAGATGATATTGGATTCGGAGAAAGCGTAGCCGTTGCCCGCCAACAGGATTATGGAGTAGACCACGAGTATCGCTCCGACGAATATGGGCAGATGATGCTTGCGCAAGGCGAGGGCTATGAGAGAGCCGATGCCGTAGCACAGTGCCAGACGAGGCATGACGCCGAGGATGCGGTGATGCTCGAAGTTGAACAATGCGTCGACGAGGCTGACGTCGTCGGACAGCACGCCGCGCAGTGCACGGCCGAACCATGCGATGAATGCGCCGATGAGAAAGATGACGATGGTGCGACGCACAATCTTGAGCATTGCCGCAGTCGAGAATTTGAATTCATAGCGGCGCAGCGAGAAGTAGGTCGAGATACCCATGATGAACATAAAGAACGGGAACACGAGGTCGGTCGGTGTGAGGCCGTTCCATTCGGCATGTTCGAGCGGGGTGTAGATGTGTCCCCACGAGCCGGGATTGTTGACCATAATCATACCGGCGATGGTGATGCCTCGCAGGATGTCGAGGGCAAGCAGACGTCCGTTGCCGGATTTGGGTTTGGTTGTAGATGATTCAGTCATTTTACGGTTGTTATTGACTTAGTTGTTATTATCGGTTAATTGTGAATGTGTGCATTCGGGATTAATCGTTCTTGGGCGTGGTGTGCTCGTCGACGAGATAGGCTATCGACTTGTAGCTGACGCCGCTGTTGTGGGTGAGGCCGATCTCGCAGGTACGCGAGTTGGAGTAGCCGGCGGTGACGCCCGCTTTTTCCAGCGCGGGACGCAACTTGCGCAGCGCCCATTTGTTGAGTTCGGGTACGTTGAAGCCCTTGTCGCCGGCAAAGCCGCAGCAACCCACTTCGGCCGGAACGGTGACGTTAGTCGAGCAGCGACGTGCGAGGTCGACGATACAGTTGTTCAGGCCCATGTGGCGGTTGGAGCAGGTGATGTGTACGGCCACGGCTTCGTTGGTCGGTATAAAGTTGAGGTGCGGCGCAAGGAACGTGGTGATGAACTCGGCCGGCTCATAGAGCTTCATGCTCTTTATGTGGTTGCGCATGCGGTGGAGGCACGGACTCTGGTCGCACAGCACGGGATATTGGCCGCCGTTGCTTGCCTTGAGCAGTGCTTCTTCGAGCTTTGCAGTCATATTGTCAGCGATGTCGGGCATACCTTTGCTCTCCCAAATCATACCGCAGCAGAGGTCTTTCATTCCTTCGGGGAAGATGACTTTGTAGCCCGCCTTGTGGCAGAGGTTCATCATAGTGTCGACCAGCGGGGCAATGTTTTTGCCCTTTTCGCGGGTGACGCCCATAGCGCGGTTGAGGCACGAGGGGAAGTAGACTACGATGCGTTCGCTCGGCTTCTGCGGAGCGGCTACGGCGTGAGCCGGCGAATAGGATGCCGGCAGGGCTGAAGTCCACAGGGGTACGCCGACTTTGTGCAGCGCACTGCCGATGGCGTTGACGGCTTTGTCGCCGATGACACGGTGGGTGAGGTCGGCGGCCGACAGGGCAAGGCGCAGGCCCGATGAGATGCCGGCGAGATGGTCGGCAACGTATTGTCCTACCTTGTAGCCGGTGCTGCCTTTGGGCAGATTCTGTTCGCGGACGTAGTGGATGAGGTCGCCGGTATTAATCTTCATGGGGCACGATGTGGAGCACAGGCCGTCGCCGGCGCATGTCTGATTGCCCATGTATTTGAAGCTCTTTTCGAGGCGCTCGGCGCGTGCGAGGTCGTCGGGTGTGCCCGAGTCGGTGAGGCGGGCGATTTCACGGCGGATGACGATTCGCTGGCGTGCCGACATGGTGAAGCCGCAGCTGACACAGTTGGGCTCGCAGAAACCGCATTCGATGCACTTGTCTACGATGGGGTTGACCGGAGGCAGCGGCTTCATATTCTTGATGAAGCATTCGGGGTCGTCGTTGAACACGACGCCGCGATTGAGGATGCACTGCGGGTCGAAAGCGTCTTTGACGCGGCGCATAAGGCTGTAGGCCTTTTCGCCCCATTCTTTCTTGACGAACGGTGCCATATTGCGGCCTACGCCGTGCTCGGCCTTGAGCGAGCCGTCGTAGCGTTCGACGACGAGCTGCTCGATGCGTTCCATCAGGTGACGGTAGCGGTCGATTTCGCTCTGTGTCTTGAACGATTGGGCGATGATGAAGTGGTAGTTGCCTTCGAGGGCGTGGCCGTAGATGCAGGCGTCTTCGTAGCCGCATTCTTTGAGGATGCCGAGCAGGTCGACGGTGGCTTGGGGCAGGTCTTCGATGTAGAAGGCGATGTCCTCGATCAGTGCGGTTGTGCCTATGGGGCGTGTGCCGCCTACCGAGGGGAAGATGCCCGAGCGCAGTGCCCACCATGCAGATGTCTCGGCGGGGTCGCTCGAGAAGTGGGCGGGCTTGAAGAGACGGAAGTCCTTCAGCACGCTTTCAATCTCGGTGATATTTTTTTGAAGGTCTTCCTCGCTGTCGGCCTTGGTGTCGAGCAACAGGGCTGTGAGGCCTTCGCCGGTTGTGTCGTTGACGCTGGCAAGCGACTTGGTGTCGAGCAGTTCGCACGAGTAGACCGGTGCGCCTTTCTTCAGCGCCACCACGCAGCGGCATGCGTCGGTGATGTTGTCGAAGTAGAGCAGTGCCGAGGCTGTGCAAGGATAAAGGTGCGACGTTTTCATTGTCGCTTTTGAAAGGAAGGCGAGTGTGCCTTCCGAACCGACCATACAGTGAGCGATGATGTCGAAGGGGTCGGTGAAGGTGACGAACGGCAGCAGGTTGAGACCGGTGACGTTCTTTATGGAGTATTTGTGGCGGATGCGGCGAGTGAGGTTTTCGTCGGCAAGAATCTGCTGGCGTATGGCCTCTATCTCGGCAAGAATCTCGGGGTGGAGTGCCTCGAAACGAGCACGCGAATCGGGGTCGCCGGTGTCGAGAACGGTGCCGTCGGCAAATACGATGCGTACCGATTGGAGGATGCGGTCGCTGTTGGCGTGTGTGCCGCAGTTCATGCCCGAGGCGTTGTTGATGACGATGCCGCCGACCATAGCCGCTTTCTTCGATGCGGGATCGGGGGCGAACATACGACCGTAGGGCGCGAGTAGTTCGTTGACGCGAGCCCCGATGATGCCCGGTTGCAGCGTGATGAACCGGGCATCGGGGGATATCTCGTAGTCTTCCCATCCTTTACCTGCGACAATGAGAACCGAATCTGTTATTGACTGTCCGGAAAGACTGGTGCCGGCGGCGCGGAATGTGACAGACACTTCGTGGCGTGTGGCACATCGGAGCAGTTGCGACACTTCGTTTTCATCTTTGGCGATGACTACAATCTTCGGAATCAGGCGATAGAACCCCGCATCGGTACCCCATGCGAGCGTGCGCAATTCGTCGGTGAATATGCGCTTCGAGTCGATGAAGGTGCTGATGTCCTTTAGAAAATCATTATGACGCGGTGAATCGGTAAACATTTGTTGCTGGTAAGTAAGTAGGAAATATTAATGTTAAATTATTGGTAGAGGCGATAGGGGAGTGAGGCTGCACGGAAGGCTTCGACGTCCTTGTTCCAGTAGTCGAGGATGTCTTCCACGCGGTGACGCTTTGAGAAGCGGCGACGGATTTCGAGGCTGCCGGTGACCTTGTCGAACATGCTGAAACGGTCGGGATCGGCTGTTTCGAATGCGCGGTGGTCGGGGTACATGTCGGCGAGTTCCTGCATCACGTAGAAGTTGACGAGCGACAGAGGAGCCGCTTCGGTGTCGGTGATGTAGATTTCCACACCCTGAAGGTTTTCACCCTTGCCGAAGCTGTAGAAGGGCTTGATGTGGATGGGGCGGAACATCATACCGGGCAGAGCGAGGTCATTGAGACGCTTTGCGAGGTCGTCGGCTTTGATCCATTCGGCGCAGAAGAGTTTGAACGGTTCGGTGTAGCCTACGCCGATGTTCATGTAGTTCAGTTCGCCGATGATGCCGCTCACGGGATAGAGCACAGCGGCTTCGGGATTGGGAATGTGGGGAGAGGGAAGTACCCAGGGCATACCTGTGGCGCGGAAGGGCATATCGCGCTTCCAGCCTTCCATGGGGATGACGGTGAGTTTCACCTTGGCGCCGTTGTCGATGAGGCCTTCACCGTTGAGGTAGAGGGCGAGTTCACCGGGAGTGAGGGCGTAGAGGTAGGGGATGGGGAACTGGCTCACGAACGAGATGCACGAGTCTTCGACTACGTTGCCTTCGATTTTGTTACCGCTCACGGGATTGGGGCGGTCGAGCACCATAAATTCCTTGTCGAGTTCGGCGCATGCTTCCATTGCCAAACCCATGGTGGAGATGAATGTGAACGAGCGGCAGCCGATGTCCTGAATGTCGTAGATGAGTACGTCGACGTCTTTGAGCATCTCGGGGGTGGGCTTGCGGGCGCTGCCGTAGATGGAGTAGACGGTGACGCCTGTCGCGGGATCGACGAAGTTGTCGACATGGTCGCCGGCGTGTACGTCGCCGCGCACGCCGTGCTCGGGAGCGTAGAGGCCAACGAGGGTCACGCCGGGAGCTTCGTGCAGGATGTCGATTGTGGAGCGCAGGTTGTTGTCAACGCCCGAGGGGTTGGTGATGAGGCCTACGCGCTTGCCTTGGAGGCAGTCGAAACCGCGGTCGCGGAGCACTTCGATGCCGGGCTTCACCACTTGTGCCATTGCTCCAAATGTCATTGCGGCCGATAAGGCCAGGGCTAATATCTTTTTCATTGATTAGTCGTTGTGATAGATTCTCTTATCGGAGGATTTACTTTTTCTCTTGCTTGGCACCGTAGGCGGGGTCGATGTGCGGACGGACGAGGGCTGTTACCAACCATGTGCCGGCGTTGCAGGCGAGTACCCAGAAGAAGAAGTTGGCATAGGAGTTGCCGAGGAGGCTTTCCTTGATCCAACCTGCGGCCATACCGGGAAGCATCATGCCGAGAGCCATGAATGCGGTGCAGATTGCGTAGTGCGACGTCTTATAAGGACCTTCGGCGAAGTACATCATGAAGAGCATGAATGCGGTGAAACCGAAGCCGTAGGCAAACTGTTCGAGGCTGATGGCGCTGAAGATGAGGATGCGTCCCCAAGTGTCGTCGTAAGAGGGCTGTACGTTGGAGAGGATGATGTAGGCAACGCAGTTGAGCGATGTGGCGAGGGCCATGGGCCATATCCACTTGCGGAGGCCGCCCTTCGAGGCGCAGATACCGCCGATGATACCGCCGATGGTGAGGCCGATGATGGCGAGGGTGCCGTAGGCGAAGCCGACTTCCATCTGTGTCATGCCGAGGCCGCCTGCGTCGCGCGATGCGAGGAGGAAGGGCTGGCAGAGTTTCACTACCTGTGCTTCGGGCAGACGATAGAGAAGCATGAAGAGCATGGCGAGAACCACGTGCTTCTTTTGGAAGAATGTGGCGAACGAGCTGCCGAATTCCTTGAGGATAGCGCCGACAGTCTTGGGTTCGTCGCCGCCGACAGCGCGGTCGACTGCGGGAACGGGCAGGATGAATGCATGCCACAGGGCTACGACGCCGAAGAAGATGGCGCAGCCGGCAACGGTGAGTTTCCACGCCGTGGGGGTGCTGCCTGTGGTGGTCTGCAACCAGCCGGCAATCATCACGAGGCCGCCCTGGCCGAACACGTTGGCACAGCGGTAGAAAGTGGAACGGATGCCGACAAACATACTCTGCTGGTTGGTGTCGAGGGCAAGCATATAGAAGCCGTCGGACGCGATGTCGTGTGTGGCGGAGCAGAATGCCGTGATTACGTAGAAGCAAAGTGCGATGGTGAATGCGCTCGCGGGCAAGCCGGCAGCGATTTCTTCAGATGAGGGGATAGGCAGGGTGAATGCG